>CBDUXC010000155.1:0-5401 GCA_965371065.1 uncultured bacterium | reverse complement strand
CAGTCCGCTACGAAGATGCGCTCGCAGTCGGTCGAGGTCGCCGCGCTTGTACCGGCGCCCAAGTCCCGGCGCCAGGAGATTTCGCCCGTAGTTGCGTTCAACGCGACGACTTCGCCGTCGACCGAAGCGGCGACGCAAAACCGGTCTATTAATAAGACAGGCGCGGCGATTTCGGCGCCGACGTCGGTCTCCCAAACGGTAGTTCCCTTTTTGCCGGTCACTCTGTAGACGAAACCGTACCGGTCGGCGAAAAATATATCCTCTTCGCGGATGGTAGGCGGCGACCAAATAGGTCCGTAGCCCCGGAGGTAAAAGTACTGGCGGCCGTCGTCGGCCCGGGCCGCGTGGACCGTCCCGGCGAGGGTCGATACATAAAGACGACCCGACGCGAAGACCGGCGCCGAGGCGGGACGCCCTGCGCACTCGAGCTTCCATCGAAGCTGTTTGCCCGGTACGTCGAGGGCGTATACGTAGTTGTCCATCGAGGCGAAGTACGCGGTTCCGTCGGCCACGGCGGCGTCCGAGACCACGTCGCCTGCCGTCCTGTACCGCCAGAGAAGTTCGCCGGTCGCGGCATCTACGACGTTAAGGAAGTTGTCGTTCGTCCCCACGACGACGTAGTCGCCGACGACTGTGGGGGCCGAGAAGCTCTCGGCCGGTAGCTCGGTGCGCCAGACTTCGGTGCCCGTGATACCGACGGCCCGGGGCGCCAGAGAACCCGCCCGCGCCGGGCCGCCGCGATACGTATCCCAGACGTGGGCGGGTCCGCATCCGCTTAATATAAGGGCAAGATTCAACGCTAACGTTGTTAAATAAAAAACTTTCACCGGGCGGGAGAATATCAGTTAAGCGTGGAGGTGTCAACCGATTATGGCGCATATCAAAACGCAAACTCAGCTGGACGAGATGTACGGGCGCGTCGCCCGGCGGTACGATTTGCTCAATAAGGTAGTTACTTTCGGTTTCGACTGCCGGGTGCGACTGGCCGCGTCGGCGAAAGCGAAGCCCGGGCGGATACTCGACGTGGGGACCGGGACCGGCGTTTCGGCCACGGAACTGTCAAGGGCTCATCCCGACTCTACGATAGTGGGTATTGACCGTTCGCCCGAGATGCTGAGGTTCGCCGCGGCGGACGGCGCCGGTCAGTACGTACTAGCCGACGTCCGCGCCCTGCCCTTTAGCGAAGGGGTTTTCGACAGCGTAGCGGCCGGGTTCCTCTTCAGGCCGATAGACGGCGACGTCGGCGCTATCGGGGAAATTTACCGCGTCTTGAAACCCGGCGGTCGGGCGGTTATATACGATACTCTGGGGGTACCGCCGGGCATACCGGGTTTCTTCTACCGGTTACTGTTGGCGTTTTATATCCCGCTCTGGGCGTTTATCCTTGCGGACGACCCCGCCGCGTACTTATACTTTACCCGGTCGATTCGCGAGAGCGTAACCCCAGGCGAGTTGGCGGTCCGCTTTCGGGCCGCCAAGTTCTTTCGCGTCGAAATAAAACGTATGTTATTCAGAACGGTAACTCTTTTAACCGCTGAGAAACCGGGCGATGCGTAGGGAGATATTATTTACCATTTCGGTTTTTCTCGTGTTGACGGGTTGCGCACGGGAAGCCCCGCCGCCCCACGAGGAACCGCCGTCCGAGGAGTGGTTGAAGCGGCGGGAGCTCGCGGCCCGGGCCGCGACCGTGGAAGCAGCTCTGGACCAGGCGCTCGTATCGGTCGGTCGGGACGACGCGCGGGCGCTCGAGCTCGTCCGCGAAGCCAGAGCGGACCTCCTGTCGGCCGCCCGGCGGACCGTGGACCCGGAGCACCGTAAGATACTCATCGAGGCGCACCGGGACCTCGAGCCGGCCGAGACGTTTCTCGAAGGCGTGAACGAGATAAACCCGCCGCCGACGGCTGACGACCTCGAGTGGCTCCGGGAAACGATAGTAATGGTCCGAGTTTCGCTGTCGCCCGTATCCGACGGATACACGGATAAATTATACGGACGGTACGAACCGGTCCGCCCGCCGGAACCGGGTGGCGAGATGGGGCCGGCGCCCGTCGAACGTAAACGGCGTACGGTGGCGCCGCCGACCGAGACGGTAGAGCCGGGAGAGACGCTGGAGGAGGTGCCGTCAGAGGAAGGAGGTCCTCCGCCGCCCGAAGAGCCCGGCGGGTAATCTCGTAACGATGAGGTTGACAACTACGGAATATACGTTTATTTTTCTCGGCGTTTCTATTTAAGGAATTGCTATGCCCCGCACCATAATCGAGAAGATAATAGCCACCCACGCGGACCCCGGCGCCGACGTCCGGCCCGGGTCCGTCGTGTGGCTCGACCTGGACGTCCGCTCGGCCCGGGACTTCGGCGGCGCCAACGTCGTCAAGAATTTCAACGAACACTACGACGGCGAGAACGTCGCCGATGCTGCCAAGACGTTCTTCACCTTCGACTGCAACGCGCCGGCCAACACGATCGCGTACGCCGACAACCAGCAGATATGCCGGGACTTCGCCGCCGAACAGGGTATCCGGGTCTTCGACGTGGACGCGGGTATCGGCTCCCACGTGTTGATGGAACAGGGGCTGGCGCGGCCCGGCGGGACCGTCGTCGGGACCGACAGCCATATGAACATCCTGGGGGCCGTCGGCTGCTTCGGCCAGGGGATGGGCGATACCGACATCGCCTTCGCGTTCAAGACCGGCCGGACCTGGTTCGAGGTGCCGCCTACGATTCGAATAGAATTGAAGAGCGTCCCGTCCCCCGGCGTATTCGCCAAAGACATTATCCTTTACCTGATAGGCGAGCTTGGCTCGGCGGGGGCCCTGGGCTGTGCCGTGGAGGTTTACGGCGAGGCCGTAGAAGTAATGAGTTTGAGTGATCGAATTACCGTCGCGTCGATGGGGACAGAGATGGGCGCGATCGCGATATTGATACCGCCGAACGACGAGACTCTCGAGTGGGTTTCGGCTCGCGCCGGGGAGAAGGTCGAACCGGTTCGCGCGGACCCCGGCGCAGAGTACGTGAAGAACCTGGAGTTCAATATCGAGGTACTGGAGCCGATGATCGCGTGCCCGCCCGGCCCGGAGAACGTGAAGCCGGTCCGGGTCGTTGAGGGAACGAAGATAGGTTCCGGGTTCGTCGGGTCATGCACCAACGGCCGGTTCGAAGATATGGAGATAGCGGCCGGCATCCTTTGCGGCGAGCGAGTACACCCGGGCGTAATGCTCAAGGTCGTGCCGGCCACCCGGGAGGTCTGGGACGAGATGATAGCCGGCGACGTTTTGAAGAACATCTTCGACGCCGGCGCGATAGTATCCAACGCCGGGTGCGGCGGGTGCGCCGCCGGGCAGGTCGGGATGACCGGCGCGGGCGAGGTTCAGCTATCCACGTCCAATCGGAATTTCCCCGGGAAGCAGGGCGCCGGCGACACTTACCTTTGCAGCCCGGCGACCGTCGCGGCCAGCGCGTTGGCCGGCGAGATAAACAATCCCCGGGGCGAATTATCTCACCCGCCAGCGCGTTAATGACCAGGATAGGAGTAAAATATGAGCGAGATTATTTACCTGGACAACGCCGCAACCGGCTATTAGGATGTATCCGTATTCATAAATATACAGCGAGAGGGGTCTGTAATGAATAACGAATCCGCGATATTACGCAGTATAGGTAATACGCCGATGATACCGATGTCCTCGATATGTCCGGATTGTAAAGCTGATATCTTATTAAAATGCGAATTATTCAACCCGACAGGCAGCGTTAAGGACCGTATAGCCAAGTATATCGTCGAGAAAGCAGAACGGACGGGTGAGTTAAATAAAGATTCTATAATAGTCGAAGTTTCAAGCGGTAATACCGGTATCTCGTTCGCTATGGTGGCGGCGCTTAAAGGCTATCCCTTAAAAATAATAATGCCTGAAACTATGTCTGCGGAGCGGTCTTATATTATGAACGCTCTCGGCGCCGAAGTTATAACGGTTACGGCCGAGGAAAGTTTTATCGGTGGGTTGGAGCTTTCCCGGAAAATGGCGGAAGAGGACGACCGTGTTTTCCTGCCTCGCCAATTCGAGAACGAATACAACATTGAAGCTCACGAAATGTATACCGGGCCGGAGATTATAGAACAGACGGGCGGTAAAATCGACTATTTCGTCGCCGGGGTCGGTACCGGTGGAACGGTAATGGGCGTCGCCCGCGCGATGCGTACCGCCGGGATTCCGGCGAAGATAATCGCTCTCGAACCGAGCGAGGCCCCCGTACTCTCCGGGGGTGCCCCCGGTAAACACGGTATCCAGGGACTGGGTGACGGTTTCGTTCCCAACATCATCGATAAAGAATACATTGACGACATAGTTACGGTATCGACGGAAGAAGCTTGCGATATGTCTCGCAAGTTAACCAGGCTTATGGGCCTCGTCGTCGGGATATCGAGCGGAGCGAACGTCGCCGGTTCCATCAAAATAGGTCGAAAGGCGGAGTTGGGCGAGAAAATTGTAACTATCGTTCCCGACCGAGGTGAGCGGTATTTCTCGACCGGGCTTTTTTGTACCCACGTTTAAGTGCGAATAGTTTGCTTGGGGAACTTTGAACTGCTATAAAAGCGTGTCCCTCAGGGCGCGTTTTTGCGGCGGATAACTTGATTAGTACCACCCTATAAACCAATTACTCCGGTTCGTACGCGATTTTTAATGCCCGACCGACCCACTACTGGAACTTAATAAAAAGTACTCTCCGGGCGTGGAAATCCAGGCGGTTTGCGAACTGGTCTACAACGCCCTGTTAATAGGATAGGTTGTTGAAGGTATTGTTTTTCCGGGGGACTAAAATGGCCGATAGACCTGCTAGTCTAAGGGGCCGCGTCTGGGCGATAACCGACCCGGGCGGCGGGCTCTACGATAACGTCGATACGGACCAGATATATCATAATGAGTGGCTCGCGGTAACCGACGTGGCCGAGATGGGCAAGTACGCTTTTGGCAACCTGGAAGGCTGGGAGGATTTCCCGGCTAAAGCGGAACCGGGCGATATTATCGTCGTGGGGGCGAACTTCGGCGCCGGCTCGAGCCGCCAGCAGGCCGTCGACTGCTTCCGCGCGCTGGGGGTCCGGCTAATCATCGCCGGGAGCTTCGGCGCGATATATAAACGCAACGCGATAAATTCGGGTATGCCGATACTGGCGCTGCCGGGCGTATCCGCGAAGGACTTCGCCGGCGGCGAGAAGGTGAAGGTGAACCTTGAAACGGGTACGGTGGAGAACATTGACAATAAGACGACCCTTACAGGCGACCCCTGGTCCGCAGTCCAAATGGATATCTACAAAGCGGGGGACCTGTTTGCGTACGGGAGGGGGATGGGGTAGAGGGTCGTTTTGCCATTAGTACCGGTTACCCGCCTTAGATTATAAAGCAAT
>CBDUXC010000154.1:0-5413 GCA_965371065.1 uncultured bacterium | reverse complement strand
AACCCGAGAAGGGGTACTAACAGTACCCCCGGAGGGTTCGATTCCCACCCGCTCCCCCCAAAGAATATACACCCCCGTATGGGGTGTTTAATTTCGTAGCCGAGGTTGTAAACCTCGGCTCATTTCGTTAATAGTAGGCTTTCGTGAAATCGTTACTATTCCGGGTGAGCCTCGAATATCCCTAAAAACGTATCTTCCGAGTTGTTTACCTTATCGTACGTCCCGATTTCGCGTTTTATCTCTACGGTCCAAGTTCCTTCCCCATTTGCCTCTTCCCAAGCGCCGCGGCCCAGTACGTCGGCCGTGCCGCCGACGGCCGGCCGGTGTACGTAACCGGCGACTCGGTCGTCGATAGACCATCTTTCCACGTCAGAGTCGAAACCGGGGATATCTTCATCATACCACAGGTAAGCTACCTCGCCGGGTTCGCCGTAATCCGGGTATTCGCCCGGGTCGGAAGCGTTCGGGAAATACGGGATAATACCGTTATCGAACGACAGCCATTCCTCCTCCGGTTTCGGGTACTTCTCGGCATCGCCCTTACTAAAACCCGTTTCATCTACGTACAGGTCAAATAGATACGCCGCGTCGTCCGTACCGTTAGCCCAGCGGCTTTTGTCAGCCGTATAGTTGGTACGGGTACCCGTAAACATCCACACGTCGCAGACCGCGCCGTCGCTCTCGGTATGATGGGACCGCCCGTCGCCGTGGCACGTAACGGCGCAGCCGTTCTCCTGAAAGCCGGGCGTACGCGGCTCGAAAACGAACTCATATTCAGTAATGTTTCCGTCGCCGTCAATATCCATCGGGACCTTGTCCCACGTATCCCACATGAAGGCGACCCAGTCTTCATTAGCGTCCCACCGCGGTTCCCAACGGTAATCGGCGGGACCTTCATTAAGTATATATCCCCAATGGTTACCCCAGTAACCGCTGTTCTCCTGCCGGCCGTCGGCTTCGTCGTCCCACCGAAGCAGGAACCAGATACGCGCCGGGTTCACGGACGTATAGACGGATTTGATACGTACCGTGGTTACGCCGCCGTTGCCGTACACGCTGGCAAGGTTTAATACGGTTTCGGGCGCCTGCTCCCAAACCTCCAAGTCGTTTACGAGTCCGCCGTCAACGTCCGGGTAGACGTTATAGATATACTTTGGCGCTACGGCTTTCGCGCCGGGTGCACCGTCGTTCCAGTCCAACGTTACCACCGTCGCGCCGTTATGAGCGAACCCGTCCGCCGACGCGTTCCCGTCGGCGACTGCTAAACTAAACGTTTGAGGTAAGTAATTCGGTAGGGGATCCGTCGGTCCCGTTGTGTCCGCCGCGCAACCGATAAAACAACAAAGCGAACTCGTTGCGGCAAAACCGCAGCAGATTAAACCGACATACTTTACTCGCACTTAACACCACCTCCCCAGTATACGATTAATCAGTGATTTAATCGGCCGTTTCGTTACAAAATAAAAACCCCATAAGGGGCTCGCGTTTTCCACGTCTATGCGTATTTCTCGTTAAAACGCCCACACCGAAAGACATACCACCGGCCCGCCGCCGGCGCCAACCCCCAACCCGACGTCCCACTCCAACTCCCGCGACGACGACGGCGCCCATTCGTCCTGGGGCAGGTCCTCCACCTCCCAATCGCTCAGGTGCGCGTCCACGTACGCGTCCAGCATCGAGTAGGCCATGAACCCGACGAACATCCAACCCCAGAACTCGGTCTCCATTACGAAGTCGTTGTACCGGTCGTAGAAAGCGGCCTTCTCCTTTTCGCCGGACGCGTCCACGCTCAGGTTAAAGTACCGCCGGGCCGTTCTGTAGTTATCTATCGCCATATAGATACAGAACCCCTGAGCCGCGATGAAGACCGGCGCCTTCCAGTACTTGCCGTTGTATATCTGCCCCCAGCCGGGGACCGCAAAGGACCGCCACAGAGCGCCCGTAGGCGACCGGCGTTTCGCCGCCAACTCCATCTCCCGGACGTAAACCGAGTCGTGGTACTCGCCGCCGGGCAGGGGCGTCAAAAGCAGCTTCTCGGCCTTCTGGGCTTCGTCCTCGGCGGCGGTTATGTCCGTCGCGCCGGCGAGAACCGGCAGGAGAATAACAAAGACACCGATAGTAGCTACCGCACGCACGGCGAAATAATACCCCGCCGGTACGGGCGGGGTCAAGTAATAATAAACTCTTCGGGCCGCCGCTACTTTAAATATTTCCCAATTATCGGCTCGAGCCGTTCTATGACCGCCGGCGGAATCATCGACCGGTCGGTGATAATCGCGTTCGCGAGCGCGTGGTTACAGGCACAATCGCCCAGTTCCGCGACGGCCGGTAGAACCGTTCTAATAAGGTTCTTGACGTGTGCGATGTTGGCGGCCATATTTTGCAGCACCATCTCGATGGTTACGTCCTCCTCGTACCAAACGTCGTAGTCGGTCGAAAGCGCCACGGTCGCCAGGCACATCTCGGCCTCCCGCGCGAGCTTCACCTCGGTTGCGCTCGTCATCCCGATGACGTCCATACCCCACTGCCGGTACACCCGAGACTCGGCACGGGTGCTGAACTGGGGCCCCTCCATATTGATGTAGGTCCCGCCGTCGTGATAGCCGACGCCGACGGCCTTGCAGCCGTCAACGAGAACCCGGCGCATCTCCTCGCAGTACGGGTCCGCCAGAGATATGTGGACGACCGGTCCCTCGTCGAAGAACGTGGACTCGCGGCCCTTCGTGTGGTCGAAGAACTGGTCGGGAATTACGAAGTCCCGGGGCTTTATCTCCTCTTTCAGGCTGCCCACCGCCGAGACCGAGAGTATCTTCTCGATGCCCATGGACTTGAGCGCCCACACGTTGGCCCGGACCGGCAGCGCGCCGGGGTGTATCCGGTGCCCGACGCCGTGGCGCGGCAGGAACGCAACCGGCACGCCCGCCACCTCGCCGAGCACGATGTCGTCGGACGGCGGGCCGAACGGCGTCTCCACGGCCACCCGGTCCTTCACGTCGAAACCCTCTATCTCGTAAAGCCCGCTCCCCCCGATTACCGCGATTTTGACTTCGTTAGCCAAATTGTCCTCTCCTCACATCTTCTCGGTTAAATAGACCCACATTATAAGGGATAACACCGCCCCGCTCAAATAAAATCTTCTGTAAACGGAACCACCGCTATATTATACTACCCAGCGTTATGAAAGGTACCTGGACGAGAATAGCCCTGTGGCTCGTAGGCGGGACCCTGGCGTACAACGCTATCGAAGCGGTCATCGCCGTCTGGGCGGGGGCCACGGCCGGAAGTATCGCCCTGGTCGGCTTCGGTTTCGACAGCGTCATCGAGACCGCCGCGGCGGTCGTGCTGTTGTGGCGCCTGCGGGCCGAAGCCCGGGGCGCGGACCCGGAAACGCTGGAGAAGACCGAGACCCGGGCCGAACGCTTCGTCGGGATAACGTTCTGGCTCCTCGCTCTGTACGTAACGATAACCGCGATATGGACCCTCGCGACCGCGTCGGCGCCCGAAGAAAGCCTGGTCGGTATAATACTGGCGGCGGTATCCCTTGTGGTAATGCCCGTCGTCGCGGCGTTCAAAATAAAGGCCGCCGGTAAAATCGGGTCCAGCGCTCTCCGGGCCGAAGCGAAGGAGACGCTGGCGTGCAGTTACCTTTCGTTCACGCTCCTCGCCGGCCTTCTCGCGAACGCGCTCCTCGGCGCCTGGTGGGCCGACCCGGCGGTCGCGTTGTTAATGGTCCCCTGGCTCGTCAAGGAAGGCAAGGAAGCGATATTCGACGGCGGTTGTTGCAGCTGACAGCGAATAGAAAGCCGCAAGGGGGGATAGTACGTGGTTATATGGTTCCAGTTCCTCGGCGCGACGGCCCTTATAGTCTTTTCCGGGTCCCGGCTATCCAAATACGGCGACATCATCGCCGAGAAGACCGGCCTCGGTCGCGTTTTCGTCGGCGTGCTGCTCATCGCGGCGGTAACCTCCCTACCGGAGCTGGTCTCGGGCGTGAGCGCCGTAACCTTCTACGACGTACCTGAGATAGCCGTCGGCGGGGTAATCGGAAGCTGTATGTTCAACCTGTTAATCGTCTCTCTGATAGACGTGATGGCCGGCCGGCGCCCGATATACGAGAAGGTCCACGAAGGCCACGTCATCTCCGCCGGGTTCGGGATACTCCTCCTGGGGCTGGTGTGCATCAACATAATCGCCGGGCCGCTCTTCCCGTCGCTGGGGTGGGTGGGCGTTTACAGCTTCGTCTTCATCGCCCTTTACCTCGCGGCGATGCGGGTCATCTTTCTCTACGAGCGGCGCCGCTTCGCCGAAGTAGTCAAGAAGGTCGCGGTCGAGCTCAGGTACGAGGACGTTCCGGCGGCCCGGGCGTACGTAATGTACGCGGTGAACGCGGTCGTCATCGTCGTAGCGGCCAGCTTCCTTCCGGGTCTGGGCGTGCGCATCGCCGAGATAACGGGCCTGGGGCAGACGTTCGTAGGGAGCCTGTTTATCGCGATGTCCACGTCGCTGCCGGAGCTGGTCGTAACGATGGCGGCGGTACGCATCGGCGCGATAGACCTGGCCCTGGGGAACCTCTTTGGCAGCAACCTGTTCAACATCGCGATTCTGGCCGTCGACGACATCATCTACACGAAAGGCCCTATTCTGGCCGACGTCTCGAGCAACCACCTGATAACCGCCGCGTCAGCGATCGCGATGACCGCGGCGGTAGTCATCGGCCTGACCTACCGGACGATAAAAAAACCTTTCTTCCTGGCCTGGGACTCGATGGGTATTCTCGCGATCTACTTCGTCAGCACCGTGATGTTGTATACGTTGAGGTGAGTAAATATAAAGAACGATCTCCATCATTTACGTTGACGTGTAGCTAGTAATATGCTAAATTAGTAAAAAACGCCGGTTTGAATTTAGAATACGACATTATTTTTTAGGAGGTGACGATATGCCCGAATGGTTAATGCAGCTACTAAACATTTTAAAATGGCCCGGCTGTGTGGCGTCCGTAACAGTAGCTGCCCTCCTATTATTCAGGAAGGGGATACTCAAACGTTTAAATTCGATCAAGCAAGCCAAGGTTAAAAAAGGAGGCCTCGAGACCGTAATAGATTTCGAAAAAGACGAAACTGAAAAACCGCAAAAATACGAAACTAAACCTAAACTTATAGACGAAGAAGCGCCGGAGGAAGAAGAAATACCGAAGAAGTCGAAACCGGAAAAACCGGAAGATTGGTTTTCCGAAATGATAAAAGCGTTTACCGATAGGGATACCAATAAAGCTAAAGAATATTATGGGAAATTGCGAGAATCGGAGAAAGATAAAATCCGTAAATTAAAATATGACGCAATTTATCAATCTAATCTATATATTTATGGTTTGGATTCCGCTGGCTTGGATAATTTACGCGAATTAACGAAA
>CBDUXC010000153.1:0-5424 GCA_965371065.1 uncultured bacterium | reverse complement strand
TAAGTAGGCGGCAAGCATAACGTCGCAGTCGAAGAGCAGATCGGGGCCGAATTCGCGTACCAGCTTTTTCGTATCGTATCCGGTCAACCTGATACCGACCCGGTTAGCCGCATCGATCAGGGCATCGGCGGCGCCTTTCGGTTCGGCGGTCTTTACGTAGAAAACATAGCCGTCGCCGGCGGCGAGCAGAACTCCGCCCGGTACGGTTTCTACGGCGGCCCAGTCAGCGCCGGCCAGTTTTTTACCCAGGCCCTTTAACCCGACCTCCGATACCTCGACGGTCGCGGCGACGGTCCCCTCCAAACCCATCTCGTCGATAAGAGTCCGGAGTTGATACTTCTCGAGCAGCTCGACTAGACGGTCCGTATCCGGTTCGGCGAGTTCCAGGTCTTCGGCCGTCTCATCCAGGTCAACGTCGTCTTTCAGAGATACCAACCGAGCGTATATTTTTACGTCGTCGGCGTGTTCTTCCAACGCCGCGCGGGTCTTCCCGGCGGT
Source organism: uncultured bacterium (assembly GCA_965371065.1). Lineage (GTDB taxonomy): Bacteria > RBG-13-66-14 > B26-G2 > WVWN01. Next base: position 4,926 of record CBDUXC010000153.1, on the reverse strand, counting down.
AACGCGCTCCAGGTCGGCGTACAGGGCGTCCAACGAACCGAATTCCGCGAGAAGCTTCGCCGCGGTCTTGTTCCCCACGCCCGGCACTCCCGGAACGTTGTCGGACGTGTCGCCGGCCAGCGCGAGTAGGTCCCGGACCTGTCCCGGCGCGACGTTTATCTTTCCGCGGACCTCGTCGGGGCCGAGCTCTTCGACTTCCGATACGCCGCTTTTGGGCACGAGTATACTCACCCGGTCGTCGACGAGCTGCATAAGGTCCTTATCGCCCGAGAGGATTACGACCTCGTCGAAGCCTTCGGCCCGTCTGGACAGCGTCGCGATTACGTCGTCGGCTTCCGCTCCGGGTACTTCCAATACCGGGATGCCCATCGCCCGGGTGACTTCCTTGACCGGTTCGACCTGGGCTTTAAGTTCGTCGGGCGCGGCGGCACGGTTGGCTTTATATTCGGGGTACAACTCGTTTCGGAAAGTCGGTCCGCCTTCGAAAGCGACGGCGACGTGGGTGGGTTCAACGTCCTCCAAAACTTTACGGACCATCTTTACAAAACCGAAGATGGCGCCGGTATTGAACCCGTCGGTGGTCCTGAGGGGCCGGTTCATGAACGCGAAGTACGCCCGGAAGACCAGGTTCATCGCGTCTATCAATAATAGTTTTCCTGCCATAACTACTAACCGCCGCGAACTCTCGTTTTAACGGCCGCCGATACGAAAGCGCCGGGCGGGAAACCGCCCGGCCCGTCCCGGCCGCAACCGCAATCGGGTAAAATTTAAAATTCGTCGGCGCCGTCCGCGCCGGACGGTTCGGACGTTTCGGCTTCCGGTGCGGCGTCGCCCGAACCGGCTTCGGCGGGCGTCTCGTCGTGACCCGCCGCCTCAGGCGGTTCGCCGGCCGCTTCAGGCGGTTCGCCGGCCGCCTCAGGCGGTTCGCCGGCTCGCGACATCATTATGAAGCGTCGGCATCTGATACGTACTTTACTCCGCTTTTGGCCGTCGTCGGTTTCCCACCTGTTCTGGCGGAGACTTCCGTCCACGAACACGGGCCGGCCTTTTTTCAGATATTCCTGAGCGATTTCCGCTTGTCGACCGAAAACGTCGACTTCGAAAAAGTGAGCTTCTTCTACGAATTCGCCTTCACTATTCTTGTAGCGTTCGTTTACGGCGATGCTGAACCGGGCGGTCAGAGTCCCCGACGGTAGTGTTTTAATTTCCGGGTCCGCTACTAAATTCCCCATCAAAATCACTTTATTGTAAGACGCCATCGCAAGTCCTTTCTTTTCCTTATCATATTACTGCGGTAAATAGAAGTCAAGCACTTTCATTAACTTGGGACCGTGCCGATAGGTCCTTGCGGACGGTCGCTCGATGTGGTAGTTTCTGCCGCTTTGAATAACTAAAATAGCTATGTTTCAGGCGATAGACCAATACTTCTTCTACGTTATCAACCACGGGCTGGCGTGGAGCGTATTCGACGCCGTGATGCCCATCGTAACCCATAAGTTCTTCGGCCTTGCGGTCTTCGGTGGCGTCGGCGTCTACCTTATCGTACGCTACCGGATAGACGGTTTAATCGCCTTCGCCGTCGCGGCGGCGGCCGTGGCGCTGTCGGACACCGTCGGTTACCGGGTCCTCAAGCCGTTAATCGGCCGGGAAAGGCCCTGCGTGGAACTGGCGGACGTCCGGCTCTTGGTTTCGATGACCACGGCGTACGCGATGCCGTCGCTTCACGCGGCGAACGCGTTCGCTTTCACGATCGCGGTCCATAGATACTTCCCGGCGACGGGTTCGGCACTTCTTCCGGTCGCCGCGCTTATCGCGTTCTCCCGGGTCTACGTGGGCGTTCACTGGCCGGGCGACGTTCTCGTCGGTATAGTTTTCGGCGCGATTTGCGCCGCCGTATGCGCGTTCGTCGAAGACCGCGTGAGCCGATACGTCGCCGCACGCCGGGGCGAAGATTACACAGCCAGGCGCCGCCGGGCAAATAGGCGATGAAAAGACCCACGCCGTTAAAGCGGCCGCTTTAACCCCTATGAAGCTGTCGGTTATCATACCCGTTTACGATGAAGAGGAGACCGTGGGCGAAGTCCTCGCCCGGGTTCTCGCCCTCGACGTCGATAAAGAGATAATCGTCGTGGACGACGGTTCCACCGACGGGACGGGCGAAGTGCTCGCTCAAGCCGCCGCCGAAAACCCGGAAACGGTGAGCGTAATAAAAATGGAGATGAACCGGGGTAAGGGCACCGCGGTCCGGGCCGGCATCGCCGCCGCCGCGGGCGATGTTATAGCGATTCAGGATGCGGACATGGAGTACGCGCCCGAAGAGATTCTGCCGCTGCTCGAACCTATCGTAAGAGGCGAAACGGACGTCGTTTACGGCTCTCGTTTTCTAGGAGCGCGCGGCGGGAACATACTGCATTACCTCGGGAATCGGGTTCTTACTTTCATCACGAACGTTCTTTACGGGACCAAATTAACCGACATGGAAACGTGCTATAAAATCGTTCGCGCCGACGCGTTAAAAACGCTACCCCTCTCGGCGAACCGTTTCGACATCGAGCCGGAGATAACGGCTCGGCTCGCCCGGGCCGGATACCGCATACTCGAAATGCCCGTTTCATACGACGGGCGGAGCTTCGCCGCGGGGAAAAAGATAAAATGGGCCGACGGTTTCGCGGCCCTTTGGACTTTAGTTAAATTGCGGTTTTCAAAACGTTAATTTTGCGTGGGAATCAGGAAATGTCGGCGCTCATTCTTTGTTGATTATTCGCGGGTAGTCGGTCTCGCCGCACATACTTTCTACCACTTATGAAACGCTACGGTCGTGATTAATCGCAACGCGGTTTTTACCGGAGGAAGCGCTAGATACGTACTACGCCCCCACCATCTCCCGACCTACCGACGTTGATGGGCGTTTAAACTACACGAACCAAGGGGTTATATCGCTTTTGAACTATAAAATCGAAGGCGCCCTTAACAGCGTAATTTAACTTGGCAAAACTTAATGCGGCGGTTATGCCTACCGCGACCATCCTACGTTTACTTATCTCAACAATATACCCCGACCCTGGACCAATTGGGTGGGGTATTCTTAATCAAAACAATAAAGTAACCTAATTATTGAATTAACAACCAATCGGTTAACTATTTATTATTACATACTTCTATTGTTCTCCCGAATACGCCAACAAAACGGGTCGGCGTCCCATAACTTCCCCGATTCCATTAATGACCTGTTGTAACATCCCGTCCTGCAATCTCGAAAATAGGTACAATTTCGGCATAACGGGTCGACTATAGACTCATCGGGGTTCAAGAACGCCAAGACCTTATCCGACGCCCAGATATCGGAAAGCTTTTCCTCCCGTATATTGCCGAATACTAATTCCGGTACGTTTCCTAAGTTCTCGCATAAGACGATGTCACCGTTAGGCTGTAAAACAAACGCGCTAACCATTCCACCGCAAGTTATGATATCGTCGAAATCGTCCCAAATACTCGCCCGGTTAAAACCCTCTAAATAGATTCTACCTCGATACTCCTCTCGTTTTTCCTCGATTAATGCTTCTAATAATTTTACCTTCTTTTCCTCTATTATTAGGTCTTCGTTTCCACGCCCCCCAAACGATAAACCGAATCCTTCTGTACTTAAACGATTGACCCCTAGTTCTAAACACCTATCAATCAACTTTTCTACTTCATCTACGTTCAATCTTGTAATAACCGCTTTAACGGCTACGATTATACCGGCTTCGACCAAGAGCGCGATAGCGTTCTCTACAATTCGTTCGTCGATATTACTACCGACCATTTCCTCGAAGACGTTAGGTGAAACCGCGTCTAAACTTATTTGGACGATTTTTACCCCCATATCCTTTAATTTAGAAACAATATCAGGTGATACTAAAACGCCGTTAGTACTAATATAGGGAAATATACCGTTCGTAATTAATCGATTTATTATTGTAATTATATCCGGATGAAGGAAAGGTTCACCGCCCGTTATAAACCCCCTGACAATCCCCATTTCGCCGGATTGGTCTATTAAATTTAATAGCTCTTCAGTCGTCAATTCGTTATTAACGGCTTCGCCGGCGGAACGATAACAATATATACATCGCATATTACAACGATTAGTAACCGCGAAAACTCCTTCTACGGGTACGGGGTACGGTTCAAAACGTTCAGGGTTTACGGGTTGTGTATCGTAGATAAAATCAGCGGCTCGGTAGCGATTATCGTCTAAACGTCGTTTTTTCTCCAAAATTATATAATCCCTATACGCTGTAAACGTTTTAGAGACGAAATTAACCATTTTATCAAATGATTCGTCGAAGCAATCTACGTAAATTCCTACGATCTCTTTAACGGTAAATTTACCGTTGCATAAAGCTACAATACACGCTTCGAGAGGGGTCAAAGGTTTTTTTCCACCGTATAATAAATCAACGAGCACTACAAACGAAGGCGTTTTAAATAGAGAAGTATCGTCGCGAAGACGTGGGACCTCGTTTTCGAATTTACGGTACCATATTTTTACGTCCTTTAAGTCCTTACTTTTATCTGTTTCACCAATAGAATCCATAACACACCCTTTCCAGGTTTAAACCGGTACATTCCCAAACGAAGTTCGTAATAACCTAGGCCGTTACCTGGTACGACTTCCCCCGTTATAAACGGCCGATCTATAAGGCATCATACTCGATGCATTTGTTCTCGCATTCCCAATACTCACAAGCAGTTTTCATCGCACAACTACCAAAGCACTTTATGCAATCCGGAGAACAATAAGCAAGAGCTTTAAACGGGTCATCGAAGCCAGCGGCCGTTGGTTTTAACATAATTAAAGCTTTCTTTAAGTCCACCCCGGCTACATTCGGAGAGCAAACCTATGAAAGACAGTCCACAACGCGAAAAGCCTGTGCCGTGGGG
>CBDUXC010000152.1:0-5449 GCA_965371065.1 uncultured bacterium | reverse complement strand
GCGTCGGTTATTCGCGGCGGCGGGTTCCTGGGTACGTTGGCCGACTTGAACGTCCGTGGTCTGCCGGTCGTAACTGTAGAGTTCTTCGGGCGTCCGGCGGCGACGCCGATAGGCCCGGCTCTGCTCGCCCGTCGTACGGGCGCGTCTTTAATCCCGATGTGTATAATCAGGGAACCGGACGATTCGTATCGGATTTGCGTAAGCGAACCTGTAGTACTCGCAGATACCGGCGACTTCCGGAGCGACCTTACCGCCGACACGCAGGCGTGGTCCGCGGTTTTGGAAGGTTGGATACGACGGTACCCGGAACAGTGGATATGGCTTCACGACCGTTGGTCCGTTCACGATGAGAACCCTGTTAAGCAAAATTAACGGGATTCGCGGGATTAATCCGTTTAGTACATCGGCGATTAACTTGACCATAGTAAAGCCGTGTGTTAATATTTAACGGATTGAAAATAGGGAACTAATGGTTTTTCGCGGAGTTTTAACGTCGTTAATAACCTTCGTGGTTCGGAGATATCTGTGGTCCCTCGAATTAAGACGATAGCTACCGTCGCGGTCTTTTTAGGCGCCGTTACGTGCGCGGGCGGGTTTACCGAGAAATTCTACCGCATCCTGGATCAGGAGCTGGGCCAACCTATCGAAAGTTCCCCCGCGCTCGGCGACATAAACGGCGACGGTCGAGCCGATATAGTCGTCGGTTGTAAAGACGGCCGCGTCTACGCCGTGTCCAGCGACGGCGCCGACCTGCCCGGGTGGCCGGTCTCCACCGGCGACGCGATCCAGGGGTCGCCTGCCATCGGCGATATCGACGGCGACGGCAGGGCCGAAGTGGTAATAGGCTCCGACGACGGCAAGATATACGCGTTCGAGAGCAACGGGAGTACGGTTCCGGGTTGGCCGGTCGTTACCGGTTCTGCCGTACGTTCCACTCCCGCTATAATCGATTTAGACGGAGATGGTACGGACGACGTCGTAGTGGGTTCAAGCGACGGCAACGTTTACGCCCTTAACGGGAGCGGCCGCAATCTATTCGGGTGGCCGGTAGCTCTGGGCGGCGGCGTCCAGTCTTCGCCGGCGGTCGCCGACGTGGATAACGATGAAGAGCTGGAAGTCGTCGTAGGTGCCGACGATGGAAACGTATACCTCATCGACAGCAACGGGAGCATCGTACCCGGTTGGCCGGTGGAAACCCGGTATTTCGTGCGGTCATCGCCGGCTATCGGCGACATAGACAACGACGGGTCTCTTGAAGTCGTCGTAGGTTCCGACGATTTTAACGTTTACGCGTGGAACGCCAACGGAACCCTGGTTCCGGGTTGGCCCGTCGTTACCGAGTATAAGATCTCCGTAGCGAGCCCGGCTCTCGTCGACTTAAACGGCGATAAGAAGCTGGACGTCGTCGTCGGCTCCGGCGATAACGTGCTCTACGCGTGGGACGGCCAGGGCGAGCTGTTACCAGGTTTCCCGATAACGACTACCGGCCGGCTCTACAACTCTTCGCCGGCCGTGGCCGACATAGACGGCGACGGCGGGATGGATATCGTCGTGGGAAGCGAAGATATGAACCTGTACATCTTCGACGCCTACGGCAATCAGCACTCCGAATCGCCGTATATGATGGGCTGGCCCATCCATTCGTCGCCTGCACTGGGCGACGTCGACGGCGACGGAATACTGGAGATGGTCGTCGCAACGATGGGCGGCGAACTGGTCTGCTTCGACTTACGCGGCAGCGCGACCCTCGCCCGGCATACGACCTGGCGTCAGTTCCATCACTCCCGGTGGAAGACCGGCGCGTACGGATACGCCGGCGGCGTCAGTTTTATCCCCGAAGCTGTTATGTCCAAACTAAGCGACCCCAAACTCTCCGACGAGTTCGCCGGCGACATAACGGTCGAATTCGAGGTCCGGGACCCGCAAGGGCAACTCCTCGACGTTAAGTGTTTATATTCCGACGACTGGGGTCACACGTGGCACGAAGCGACTATCTCCGGCGCGACGAGCGGGCTCCGCAGCGGGTTTCATACGCTGACGTGGCGGTCCCGCGAGGACCTTAAGGGGCCGATGGAGCTTAGCGGCGAATTGAACACGGAAAAACTGGCCGACGAATGGCGGGAGTATCGGGAACAGAAAGATGTAATGTTCAAGATAGTCCCCGAGAACCCGTTTATCACCGGTAAGGCGGCCGAGTCGAACTTGATGCACATAGACAACAACAATCCGCCGCGGATGAACATCGAGCCGATTGAAGAGGAACAGTCTGAAGACGTTTACGTAGATTACGAAATTCTGGACGAAGAACACGACCTGGTTTCCTTAACGGCCCAGTACAGCCTGGACGGCGGGGCTACGTGGAACGACGCGACTATTGACGGAACGGTTCAGGACATCAGGGCCGAACGTTACGAAGGTTCACTGACCTGGGTTTCGGACACGGATATGCCCCACATGGATAGCGAGACGGTGGCGTTCAAGCTGGTACCCCAGGACAACGACCCCGGTTTCGAGAGCGTCGTCGAACCCGTTCACGTGGATAACAACGCCGTCGCCGAAGTCGTGCTTGCGGAGATAATGGAGGAAGTGGAAGGCGAGATCGCGGTCGAATACGATGTTTTGGACGACGAAAGCGATACCCTGAACCTGGTTAGCGAGTTTTCAGTGGACGCTGGCGAGACGTGGGCGCCCGCGACGGTAACCGGCGCCGAAGGGATAACGCCGTCGTCATATAAAGGCCGCGTGCTGTGGAATTCGCGAGCGGACACGCTGGGCGTAGATACGACCGCGGCCCAGTTCAGGATAACGCCGGTCGACAAAGACGAAGGGCGCGCCGACGAGACGGCCAACTTCCACCTGGATAATAACGATTTGCCGACGGTGGCGATATTCGAAACGCCCGGCGAACAGTCCGGGCCGGTCGAAATTTCGTATCGGATTGAAGACGCGGAGGGCGACCCGGTTACCATCACTCCTGAATACTACGACCCCGACCGGAGCGAGTGGCGGGTAGCGACGGTCGCCGGGATGACGAGTGACATTCCTGCTTCCGGTTACGGCGGGCATCTCGTTTGGGACTCGACGGTCGATATGCTCGGGTACGATACCGTCGACGCGAAGTTCCGCCTCACACCCGCCGACAACGACGTGGGCGAGTCGTCGGAAGGGCCGCCGATATACGTAGACAACAACTCTAGTCCGGGTGTGTTGCTTACCGACTTCACAACCGAACAGAGCGGCGACGTAACCGTCCGTTATACCCTTACCGACCTGGAGCGCGATACGTTATCCGTCGCGGCCGAATACTCGACCGACGGCGGTTCTACGTGGTCGCCCGCGTCTATATCCGGCGTTACGACAGGGATAGCCGTGGGCGCCTACGCGGGTAGTATAACGTGGCACTCGGACGCGGATACGATGCACATGCACGTAGAGAACGCCCGGTTCCGCGTTATCCCGTCGGACAACGACGAAGGGACCCCCGGTAGTACGTCGGACTTTACTGTGGACAACAACAACCCGCCTTCGGTAAACGTCACTTCGCCGAGCGGCGAACAAACGGGGATTATATCGGTCCCGTTTACCGTTATTGACGACGAGGGCGACACCGTTACTCTCGCTTGCGAATTCTCCGAAGACGGCGGATATACGTGGATTCCCGCGACCGTCGAGGGGCGCGCGGAAGGTCTAATCCCCGGCTCTCATTCCATATCGTGGGCTTCCGGCGAGGACGTTCCGGGCGTCGATAAAGAGGATATGCTTTTCCGCGTAACGGCCGCCGATTACGACGTGGGCGAACCCGGCGATTCGCCGCCTATACACGTAGATAACTCGGAACTTCCTACGATCGATGTAGTCGATATGGAGGGCGAACAGTCAGGCGACATCGTAATTGATTATACGCTCTACGACCCGGAGAACGACGTGTTAAACATAAGGCCCGAGTTCTCGGAGGACGGCGGTTCTACCTGGTGGCCGGCCACCGTCGACGGTGTAATCGAGGACATCTACAGCTCGGGTTACCTGGGGAGCCTGGTCTGGCGGTCCGACGATGACATGGGCGGGACCGACCAGACCGATATCGCGTTCCGAATAACGCCGTCCGACAACGACGAAGGCGCGCCGGGGCGCACGGCCAACTTCCATCTCGATAACAACGAGCTGTCGACTATTTCGGTTGATACGCCGGCGGGTAAACAAACCGGTAACGTCGAAATCATGTACCGTCTACAAGATCCGGAAAGCGACGCCAGCGCGATCGCGGTCGAGTATTCCACCGACGACGGCTTTACGTGGAAAGAAGCGACGGTCGCGACCCGGACGGAAATCGACCCGACCAGGTACTCGGGCACGATAATCTGGGCGTCGGAGCAGGACGAGCCGTCGTTGGACCGTACCGACGTCAGGTTCCGGGTAACGCCGCTGGACAACGACGAGGGCTTGAGCGACACCACCGGCCCGTTCCACCTGGACAACAACGAACCGCCGACGGTAACTTTATCGAGTGTAACCGGCGAGTTGTCGGGCGACGTTGAGTTTACCTACGATATTTCCGACGCCGACGGAAATGACGTGGACCTGTCCGTGGAGTTCTCTGCAGACGGCGGCTCGACCTGGAACGAAGCGGCGGTAACCGGCGCGACGTCGGTTTTATCGCAGGCCGACTATCGCGGTTCGTTCGCGTGGTCGTCTTTCGCCGACGTGGCGGGCGTGGACAGCGAGAACGTCCTGCTTCGCGTAACGGCGTACGACAACGACCCGGGCGAACCGGTGATTACGGCGGTTATGCACGTAGATAACAACGACCCGCCGATGATCTCGGTCGCGAACATCTACGACGAACAGTCGGGCGAAGTTACGATAGACTTTAATCTGAGCGACACAGAGTCGGATAGCATCGACGTCAAGGTCGAGTACTCGGTCGACGGCGGGTCCACCTGGCGCGAGCCGACACTTTCGGGTTCTACTACCGGCATAGGCGCGGCCGGCTATCTGGGGACCGTTACGTGGTTGGCGGACCGTGACATAAAAGGTACCGACACCGACGAAGCGCTTATCCGGATTACGGCGTCTGATAAGGACACCGGTTCGGCCGGTACGACGGCCCCGTTCCACGTGGACGTAAACGACCCGCCGACGGTCGCGGTGCGCGGGCCCGCCGACGTCGGACGCGATATCGTATCAATAGCTTATACGATAAGCGACGCCGAGGGCGATACGGTTGACTTGACCAGCGTATACTCGCTCGACGGTGGTTTAACTTGGGAAATCGCTGCGGTATCCGGCGCCGTATCGGATATATCGTCGGTCGGCTACGGCGGAAGTTTACAGTGGGACGCCCGGGCCGATATAGCCGGGATAGACTCCAGTGATATCCAGTTCAGGATTACGCCGGCGGACGAGGACGAGGGTGAATCGGGCGTATCGACCGCGTTCCGTGTGGACGTGA
>CBDUXC010000151.1:0-5548 GCA_965371065.1 uncultured bacterium | reverse complement strand
TGCGCGCCGCTTAATTGCTCGGGGGGGCTTAACCCCCCCCGCTTCGTATTATAGAAGGGAATACGTTTTACTTCCCCCAATCTATATACTATTATCCGCCAACGCTCAAGGGGACGAAGATGACGCCGTTCGCCAACGTAGTGTTGTTCTCATCCGTCGCCGGCGCGGCCACGCTGGTCGGGCTCGTGATGGTCCTGGCGGCCGGGCGCTGGACCGAGAAGTACAGCGGATACATCGTGAGCGCGGCCGCCGGGTTTCTGGTAGCGATCGCCGCCGCCTATATACTCCCCGAAGCGCTGGAGTTGAACCGGTGGGCGCCCCTGTGGTTCGTCGTCGGCTTCGTTGTCTTCTTCGCCGCCGAGCACGTAATCACGATACACGCGTGCGGACATAAAGAATGCGACCACGAGAGCGTCGGCCTGGTCGCCGCGGCGGGAATCGGGCTTCACTCGCTCTTCGACGGTATCGCCATAGGCGTAGGTTTCGAGGTGGACGCGGCCCTGGGGGTTCTCACCGCCACAGCGGTTATACTACACGAGTTACCTGAAGGTATCTTCACGTACGCGATTCTGATAAACTCAGGGGCCGATAAACGCCGGTCTATAGCTTACTCCGTTCTGGTCGCCCTGGCTACGCCCGTGGGCGCGGTCCTGACCTTTGTACTCTTCCGCCAATGGGTCGACGAGGCGGTGCTGGGCGTTTTGCTCGGATTTATTGGCGGGACGTTTATATACATAGGCGCGGGAGACCTGACGCCCGAGGCGCACCGGGGGCGGAGCTTCGCAAACATCGCAATGCTGACTCTGGGCGCCGCCGGCGCGGTCGGGCTGGGGTTGTTGGCGCACTGAAATATCATAAACGCGGGAGGAAGATGGTTATTGTAGGGTCGGGCCTTTAGGTCCGACCACCATAATGTAGTCGATTTAATAAATAGGAACAGCGGGTAGCGGCGCGTTTTATACGTCGACGGCGACTGGAAAGTAGCCGCTACCCTGTAAGATTTAGAACCGGCGCGGTTTTCCCCGCCGCTTTTTTCCGGTTGATTTCCCCGCCTCCTTCAAGTATATTCACGAAACCAACCGTAAGTCATCCTACGATTTTAACAGGCCGCCGGGTCCCGCGGCCGTATAAAGGAGCAGTGTCGTACTATGATGCCTTTAGAAACGTGGCTTTCTACTTACGCTTCCTATAACTCCGCGTTCTTCCCCATCCATATCCTCTTCTACGTTATCGCCATAGCCGCCTTCGTATTTACCTTGCTAAGGCCCGGCGCGATAGCCAACATAATAATGAAAAGCGTCCTCACGCTTCTCTGGGCGTGGACCGGCGCGCTCTTTTTCATACTCCATTACGGGCCCCACAACACCGCCGGGTACACCTTCGGCGTCGTCTTCTTGATACTCACGATAATGTTCATCACGGACATCTTCTTGAAGAAACTCGACTTTGACCCGAAGCATGATAAGAACTATACGTACGTATGTATCGGGCTCGTAGCGTGGGCCGCCGTCGCGTATCCCATCCTAAGCCTCGCCCTAGGCCGTAGTTGGCCGGCTATGGCCGCGTTCCCGATCACGCCCGGGCCGCTGGTAATTTTCACGTCCGGCGTGCTGCTGCTCACTCTCAAAGAAAGTCATACGTGGTTCTTCGGCATCCCGTTCATCTGGGCTTTGGTTCAGGGTATCGGCGCGCCCACGTACTGGGGGTTATACGAGGACTACTCGATTGTCCTCTTGTGCGGCTTCGCTTTCTTCGTCGCGTGGTACTATCAAAGCAAACAGCGAAAGGAAGCCAAGAAAAAGAGGTTGTAGGCGCTCACTTTCTTCCCCAAATATATAAAGAACCGGAGTTATGCTCGGCGATAAACTGATAATTAAAGAGCACCACACTCGCACGGCGGGCGAGATAACCAAGGTTTTAACGCCCCGCGTCGAAGCGTCGCCGGAACGTTACGCGGTCGCCGTAGGCGGCGAGTCGGGCTGCGGTAAGTCGGAGACAGCCCACGAACTGGCGCGTTTACTCGGCGAAGCGGGGTTTCCCGCAGTGGTCATTACCCAGGACGACTATTTCGTTTACCCGCCGCGTACCAACCACGAAAAACGGCTCGAGGACGTCAACTGGGTCGGCCCGGGCGAAGTCAAACTCGGTTTGCTCGACGACCATATCGCCCTCGCGAAAGACCCGAACACAACCGAGATAATCAAACCCTTGTCGGTTTTCGACGAAGACCGGCTCGACGAGGAGACCGTCGACCTGACCGGCGTACGCGCCGTAGTCGCCGAAGGGACATACACCAACTCCCTTCAGAACGTGGATTGCCGGGTATTTATCAACCGGACGTACCACGATACGCTGGAAGCCAGGGAAGACCGCGCGCGGGACAAGCTTGACGAGTTTTCCGAGCGGGTCCTGGCAATCGAGCACGGCATAATAAAAGTACACAGAACCCTGGCCGATATAATCATCAAAAAGGACTACTCGGTTGAAGTAGTGTCCGATACTTTTTAACGAGAACTTAAATGAAAAGATACGCTCGAATTATAGCGGCGACATCGTTGCTTACTATAACGCCTTTGGTAACGCTATCATTAGCGGTCGAGGATGACAGTAGACCGATGGCTTCCGAGACCGAGTTGCGATATTTCGACGTTACTACGCTGAAGTACGGGGAAGAACCGGACCTGGGCATACCTGAAGAATACCAAGTACCTGTAGAAGCCGCGTTTGAACTGGCCGAGGTGTTCAGGGAGGGCCGCCAAGATTTCGACACGGGTGGCGAATTTACTGGCGATTATGTAATAGCGTACGATTTTTCCTATGATTATTACGAGTACGGTTTTATCTTGGTTGATGCTGAGCAAGGGGAATTGGATTTAGAGTACGTAGTAAATAATAAGTATGAACTCACTAAGGGGGATATAAAAAGGTTGTATTTCGTTTCGGCCGACAAGAGAGGCGAGTTTAGGGTACATAAAGATTCTAAACGCGGGTTACCTTCGGTAATGGGGTTTATGCGGTATTCTTTCGACGAAGCTGCTAACTCACTTTTAGGCGGCAACGGTATTACGAATGTAGTGTTTTCCTCGAGGCCCTCGTCTATCATTGGCGTAGTCGTTATAGAAAGCGACGATAAGCGTCTGTTTATAGAAAGGTGGAAGGGTTTTAATTACTATATTAATGAAGAAGCTTTTAAAGCTTCTAAAATATATAAAAAGGTCATAAAAGGGAACCTCGAACCATTGGACGAATCCGAGAACGTTCAATTATGGAACGATTTCGAGGTCGCGTTGGAAAAGGGAGATATCCCGCGAGATGTTCTGGCGGAATAATATAAAGTAATTATGGGCAAATTGAATAACCTGGCGATGATGAGCGTCCACGGCTACGTGGACGCGGTTCCGGTTCTGGGCACCACCGACACCGGCGGCCAGGTTACGTACGTACTCGAACTGGCCAAGGGGTTAACGGAGCTCGGCGTTACAGTGGACCTTTACACACGGCAGTTTGAAAACAGGGAGCGGTTCGAAAGCGTCGCCGACGGCGTCCGTATCATCCGCGTCCCCTGCGGCCCCCCGGAGTTCGTACGTAAGGAGGATATGCTCCGATACTTGCCCGAGTACGTGGATAATATGTACGGTTTTATCGAATCCGAAGGACTGGAGTACAAACTGCTCCACTCCCACTACTGGGACGCCGGGTACGCGGCGATGGAGCTTGCGCCGCGGCTCAGGGTCCCGTTCATACATACCAGCCACTCGTTGGGCGCGTGGAAGCGCGAGCGGATGGGCGGCGACCCGGACGAGATGGAACGTATATTCCGGTTTGAGGAGCGCATCGCTACCGAGAGGTTAATTTTCGAAGCGGCCGCGGCCTTGACCGTAACCACGCCCGAGGGCGTCGCCAACTACGAGCGGCTCTACGGCTTCGAGAGCGACGATATGGTCGTCATACCGCCGGGCGTGGACGTCCACCGGTTCAACCCGGAGCCGCAGCCGGGCGAAGCCGTGCCGGCGTACCCGTCCGACGACTTCGTCTTCGCCCTGAGCCGGATTGACTCGAACAAAGGGCTGGACTATCTACTCTTCGCTTTCGATAAAGTACGCCGCGAAAGCGACGCGAAGTTGGTCGTAGGCGGCGGGTCCAAAAACCCGGGGCAGCACGAACTGGACGTGCTGGCCGGGTTGAACTCGATAGTTGACGAACTCGGCCTGGGGGACACCGTAACTTTCGCGGGATACGTGCCGGACGAGGAGCTTGCGCCGTACTACCGACGCGCGAGGGCCTTCGTCCTGCCGTCGAAGTTCGAGCCGTTCGGGATGACGGCGCTGGAGGCGATGGCCTGCGGGACACCCGTCGTCGCGACGAACCTCGGCGGCATCAAACACAACCTGGACGACGGCGTGAACGCCTTACTCGTAGACCCGTCGGACGCCAACGCGCTTTCGAAAGCAACGCTTAAAATACTGAACGACCCGACGGTCTCAAGGAAGCTCTCGGAAGCCGGATTAAAGAAGATACGCGACGAGTTCGCGTGGGAGGTCATCGCGAAGCGAAACCTGGAGTTTTTCGAGGGGTATATTACTTAGGGTCGTATCTGCGGGTGCGATCGCCTAACGAAAATATAAATACTATACGGCCGGGTATTCGGGTCCTACCGTACGACTTTTATTTAACGTCCAACAAATCGGCAAGTTTATCGGCGCGGTAGATTATATCGCGCCCCCGCCGTCCATAACGACTTACAATGCCTATTCCCTCCAGCTTTTTAAACCCCCGGTAAACGTTATGATAGTTCAAACCCAACTCCGCTGCAGCTTTCCTTGCGTGGATATATGGATACGTAAAGAGTAACTCCACGAGCCGGAACGTATCCGCGGTCGCCTGTATACCCGATATCCGTTCGTTGTATTCATCTTTGATTGTTGAAATTCGGACACCGGTTTCGAGCGCATCCTTCGACTGTGTATAAACGCCTTTTAAAAAGTATTTCACCCAATCTTCCCAAAAACCCCTACGGCTTACGTCGAGTAAACGTTCGTAGTATTCCTCCCGCGTCTCTTCAAAATATCGGCTGAGGTATAACATCGGATAGGATAGCCTCCCGGTAACTACTAGAAAAAGGATAATTAAAATACGGCCTATCCGACCGTTCCCGTCTAAAAACGGGTGGATCGCTTCGAATTGGTAATGCATAATCGCAGCTTTCACAAGTATCGGCGTCGAATCTTCTAAGTACAAATACTTTTCCCAATTATCCAACGCTTTATGCATATCGGGAACCGGCGGAGGTACGTACGTAGCGTCGGTCAAATTGCACCCGGCCGGCCCTACCCAGTTTTGGGTCGTCCTGAATTCACCCGGAGTACTTTTATGGCCTCGTACGCCCTTCATTAAATTCTTATGGACTTCTTTTATAAACCTCAAACTTAACGGTAACGTCTTGATATCCTCCAGGGCCGCGTTAAGAGCCTTTATGTAATTAACGACCTCTTGTACGTCGGGTTTGCGTTCGCCCCGTTCGGGCGATGTTTCGAACATATACAACTCC
>CBDUXC010000150.1:0-5565 GCA_965371065.1 uncultured bacterium | reverse complement strand
TTCGATTCCCGTTTCGGTGATGTAGTTTGCGATTTGCCTCGTCGGGACGGCGTTCGGATTTTCGTCCAGTGCGTTACCTCTCCCCTCGAAGTCACGCCCCCACCGTTTAGCGTCGGCTAAAGCTACTGCGCTCTCGTACCTTTTACTCTCTCGGGCGTCGGCTTGAGACCTCGATTCGTCGTCCGGGAAAAACGCGTAATCGGGCGAACCAGCCGGCGTCGTAACATCTACTATGTAGTGAATCTCCAAAACGTTAAGCACCGGGCGTATAAAATCGTTTTCTAACTGGGACTCTTTTTTATTGTTTACGGTCTTTTTAACTTCACCGTAAAGCCGGTTTATTTCGTCTCTAATTTCGTCGGGCGGTTTTAACCGGCCGTATAGGTCCGTTTCGGGTAAGCGCTTCTCGATGTAATGCTCGGAAAAAAGCCCAACGGACCGATAAGGTTTTAGGAGAGAACCCTGCATATTACCTCGCACCCTACGGCCTTTTTCTGACGCTTTTTCGATATTAAAGGTATTACGAAATCTCTTATATCTACTACGTCGATTTTCGTCGACGCTATCCCGGCTTTTACCCTTTCAAGCTGTAAAGTACCTATTTTGCTCTGCATCAAAACCGTGAAATAACCCGGTTCGCACCGTTCGTCCAATATTATTTTGAATATATCACCGCATATAACGGTTTCCTCTTGTACCGTCATGACCGAAACTATCCGTCCGGCCGAAGCGACGCCGGACCTTACTATCAACACGTCGCCTTTTTTAACGTAGTATTGAGGTTTATCGAAAGCGCTTCCTTTTTTTACGAAACGGCCTTCTTTAAAATCAATACCTAGTTCTCTTATACACCGAACCTCCAATACCCTGATACCTTTATTGACGAATTCGGTTTTACCCCTATAACCGCTTACCGCTTCAAGAATAAGGTCTTTTAATAAAACCGTTTTGTGCTTTTTTTTCATTTTTTCTATTGGCTCGCGAAACGTCGGGTCCCAAAACTCAGGGTCCCAGCGGTTGTCCCATAGCTCGCCGGACATTATTTTCCACATCACGGGCGAGTTACGGGCGTAATCGGCGGTCTTCTCCTTGAACTTACGTAGTACGTACGCTAAATCCTCGGGTGTAGGCGGGCCCCCGTCCGGCCCGTCGTCGAGCTGGGCCATAAATACCTTTTTACCCGGAGCAACGCGTTTGCCGTCTTTCTTGAGGAACAATAAGCTCGTCTTCGCAGTCGTTCCGGTTCCTTTGAACGTCCCGCGGGGTAACGATATAATTGCTATAACACTACACCGTTCGGCCAGCCAATTACGTACGTAGTTGAACTTAATATTCGCTAGAATACCGTCGGGGATGACGATTGCGACAACGCCGCCCGTTTTCGCGAGCCGTACAAAACGTTCCAGGAACAGGACCTCTATTGGAAAGCGTTCGAGGCGCTCTACTTCTTTAGAGGTTAACCGCCTTATTCTATCGAGTATATCTACGCCGAAAAGGTTTCTCTGGCCGTCGTTGTTACCTACGGCTTCGGGTCGCCAAAGTTCGTACGTCTTCAACGCGTTAAGTAAACGTTTATCTTCTTCGACACCTTGTACGCCTATACCGCCGTATGGCGGATTACCAATTACGAGGTCGAATTGTTTACCGGAAAACTTCTCGGATATACGACCGTCTTCCGGGTCATAAAGGCCGTTTTGCAAATACAGGTTACGCCCGAGCACTATAGATAAACCGTTGAGCTCCCATTCAGTTTTAACAGCCGGGTCTATATCCGTTCCGAATACAGACGCGGGCGAACCGATATCTTTATCGAGAGCTGCAAGTAAGAAAGCGCCGGCCCCGCACGCCGGGTCTAATAAGCGCGCGGTTTTCCCTAATCTCGGCCCGACGATCGCGCGGGCCATATCCAAAGCGAAATCCACGACGGCCGCCGGCGTGAAATACTGCCCGAGGTCTTTCTTTGAAAGCTCTTTCGTAGATATCGCCATCGTTTTAATAATTACCAAACCGTAAGAAGTTAATCAACCTTTTTCTATCCCGGGCGTCGAGTAAAGCCTTTCGTTTCCAGTGTTCTTCGCACGGAAAACGCCGCTTTGTGCCTGACTAGACAGCCCGCTTCCTACCTATAAAACAATTCCTACTTCCCCCTCACCACGTTGAAGAACGTCCGTATAAGTATTTTCAGGTCGAAGAAGAGCGACCAGTTCTCGATGTAGAAGATGTCGTACTTGACCCGCTCGCTTATGGACGTGTTGCCGCGGAGCCCGTTCACCTGGGCCCAGCCGGTCATACCGGAAAGGACCTTGTTGCGCTCCAGATATCGGGGTATCTCCGTACCGAACTTCTCGACGAAGTACGGGCGCTCGGGACGCGGCCCGACGAGCGACATCTCGCCTCTTAGCACGTTTATCAACTGGGGCAGCTCGTCCAAGGACGTACGCCGCAGCAGCCGCCCGACGACCGTAACCCGGCTGTCGTCGTGTTTCGCGAAAACCGGCCCGGTATCGACCTCGGCGCCCTCCACCATCGAACGGAACTTGTACATCGTGAACCGGCGTCTGTCGAGCCCTATACGGGTTTGCTTATAAAACACCGGCCCCGGCGAAGTGAGTTTAATCGCCAGCGCGACGGCGGCGGCGAAAGGTGCGAACGCGACGAAGCAAACCAGCGCCACCGCCACGTCGATCGTCCGCTTCAAGAGCCAGTTGAACCCGGAGATGCGAAAGTGGCGGAGGGTGAAGACCGGGACGCCCAGCGCCTCCTCGGAGTATATCTTCGACGACATCAAGTCGGCGACCGACGGGATGATGCGAACGCCCACGCCCTTCAGGTCGCAAGCAAGCATCAGCTCAAGTAACCGGTCCTGGGGAACCTCGGAGCAGAAGAAAACGTCCTGGATGTTCTCACGCGCGATAACGTCGTCAAGGTCGTCCAGACCGCCCAGCACCGGGACGACGTCCTCAACGGCCCGGGCGCCGTTGTCGCCGGCGACGACGCCGATTAAGTGGTACTCAGTCTCGGACGAACTCTTTATGCGCTTCGCCAGGTCGGCGGCGGCGGCGGACGTGCCGACTATTAGGCAACGCCGCTCGCCCACGCCCAACCGCAACAGTACAAGCCGTACCTGGGCGATTATTATACGGTTCAGCGACAGACCGGCAAAGACGGAGATCGCGCCGATAATCACCACCAGCCGGGAGTATGAGAACCCCCTATAGAAGAACCCGACGGCGACAACTATCAACGCGCCGAAAAGGGCGGCGCCCAGAACCGAATAGACTGTATCGAAGGAGAAGCGCAATCGCCGCCGGTCGTACAACCCGAACGCCTTGATGATGATGAGCCAGACTACGGTGATAAGCGGCAACGGGATAAGGTACGGTTCTAGGCGGGGCGCGCCATAGAACATAGGGAGAAAACCGCTGAAGCGAACGTAGTACGCCAGCACGAACGCGGCGCCGATCACGGCCGCGTCGAGTAAAAGCGCTGCGATTACGTAACCCATAAAGCTTCGTCGGTAATTATACGGTTATTCGGCCGGCCCCGGAGCGAATATCATCTCACGGCGCTCCGACTTGTCCACTTCCTTGCAGAACTTCGCGAACTTCTTGTAGTCCGACGGCGATATGTCGCCGCGGTCCAGGAAAAACTCCCGACGTACGAAAACAGAACCGCCTTCCAGCATATATTCAACCCGGTACTCGGACAACGGGCCCTTCAGGTGAATATCTGCAGGTACGTCGGCGACCGAGTAGCCCGCCGGCGGTACTATCTTCACTTCGTCTATGTACGCTTCGGGCCGCTCGAACCGCAAGGGCAGGTCGCGGTCCACGGACGTAACGTAAACCGACGCCAACGTAAAGTCATACGGCACCGACGGTACGACGATGTTTTCGCCCCGCAGCTTCCCCAGTGTGGGCACTACAGCGTCGAAAGTGATAGCGAATACTTCGTCAATGTCGGCCAGGTTCTCGAATCCGTAGTCGTTGATGACCGCGGCCTCGAAAATATCGCTCAGGTTGAGCTCAACGTTCCGGTCGGCGTCCTCCGGGTTGCGAAATACCTGCCGGTAACTGCCGCGCAAACCGCGGAACTCGCGGCGCCCGTTCACCGCGGCCCGGCCGTTCTCGGCCAGCTCCGCCGTCAACTTGAGGACGAAGCTGTCGGACTCGAACGGTCGTTTAGGCACTACATCAAAGCGGTAGCCGTTTTCGTTTAAATACAGGGCTTTTTTACCGTAGCAACTGCTCCAATAATCGCCGAAAGCGAACGAATCGGTCATCGGGTCCATGTAGGTTCCGCCGTCGATATCCGGTAAGTAAACCAATATCGTATCGAAAAGCTCCGGCGACGGGACACTCCAATCTTCTTTTCCGCCCGTAGTGCCTAATAATACCAGTTCGTTCTCTATACCCAGCTCGTCGAGCATCGCCGAAATCATCAGGGCGCGGTCCGCCGTCGAGCCGTTCCGATGGAAAGCGATCGTCCGGACGTCCCTCGGGTAGAAGACGCTCCCGCCCATACTCTCGACGGTGTTCACTACGTACCGGTAAACCGCCCGCGCTCGTTCCTTATCGTCGGCGGTATCTTCCACAACCGCCGCTAACTCGGCCCTCAGCCGGTCACCCAGTCGCTTCTTACCCCATATTGTCCCCCTGTACCAGTCGGCCACGACGCCCATGTCCGGTATCGTGGAGACGGTAACGTACGGAAGATAAGTCCGCGTCGGCGGCGCCATTAACTCCATCTTCACGGCCCGGCTGTCCCGCTTCTCGAAGACGTACGCGGTCCGGCCATCGCCCCGGACCTTCCGCGATTTTATGCCGCCGTTATACTTCCCGAACTTAGGCTTCGCCCCGCGGCCGAAGTCGTCGGGCACTATAAACACGTACCTGGTATCAAGAAGCGTCTCTCCTACTTCCTGCAAGTAAAACGGATTCGAGTAGAAGTCGAGCAAGTCGAAGACCATACGCCGGTCGATGTTCAGGTTGTATTTAACCTCCAGAACCGTGCCCGGGCGGACGCCCTCCATCGAGATGATGTTCTGGCCGTTGTTCTTCTTTATCGATATCGCGTCGAAGTACCCCCCATCGGGCAGGTGGGTCCTCGCTTCAAGTATCTCGGTACCCGGGTCGTCCATAATCAATATCTCGCCCCAACGCTCCCGGCCCTCGTCGTTCAAAATCCATATCAGATTGTGGTTCTCCTCCCGGAAAGAGTAGTCGGGGTTCAGAAAAACCGCCAATTGGTCGAGTAACATCACCGAATCCGACAGGGGGTACTCGCCGGCGTCCCGTTCGTCCGCCACGTACTCTTCGATGTCAACCCCAAGCACCCGGTCCACCGCGTCGGGTTCTATGATACCGTCGCGGATCAACCGGCGCCTGAGCTGCCAGTCCGACGGGCTGAGCTCGAGTGCCGTGAGGAGCTCCGCGTAACCGCGTTCCTCCTCGCCGGCGTATATCAGCGCCTGACCGAGCTCTTTGCGTAGCGCCGCGTTCCAACCGACCCGCCGGCACCCTTCCTCGAGGTACGCGACGGCGTCGGCCCGGTCTCCCGACCTGG
>CBDUXC010000149.1:0-5570 GCA_965371065.1 uncultured bacterium | reverse complement strand
AAAACCCCATACCGCCGCCGCGGAACCAATCGCCGCACGAACCGGAGCCGACGAACCTGCCCCCTTCCGTGCTCACCCGGTAGTTCCCCGCACCGTCGGTGAATTCGATTTCGTACGTATCATAAGCGATCGTTTCGTTTAAATAAATATCGCCGATAATTTGATGCCCGGTCTCATCCCTCGGTATATCGCTCCTATCAATAAATAATTGCAGGTCCTCCACGACTTTCCCAAGGCACGCGTCGGACTTAATAATCGCAATCTCGGTTCCGGTCTTCATTTCCAACCCGAGGATACCCATCGCGAAAAAATCACTGGATAAGCCCTTCTTCGCCGTCTCTTCCTGCAGAACAATAACTACCTCCGAGTGGTACTCCGGTTCTATAAACAAACTAACGCCAAAACCCAATACCGCGGCGAAAAAGAAACAAAACGCGATAAGCCACTTATACTTCCATAGTACTTTTATATAATCTACGATTGTTATTTTCACCGGTTTCTCCGTGAGGGACCCGTATCCCTTCAACTCCTTGCCTACTTAAACGTATCGCCTACGTCTATCGAGTCCTTGGGACCGCTTCTATTACGTCCCCCACTCGAATTATCATGTTCATCGTAGGCGTGATCTTGGCGATAACGTCGTTAGCCCTGGCCAACAAGGTCCGCGGTACGAAAACTATGTCGCCCGGCATAAGCTGTACGTTTTCCGCGTAGTCTCCCTTTTTCAACGCTTTATCCAAGTTACACGTTAGAACCTGCGGATCATCAAAACCGCCCCGCAGTATTTTAACGTTCCAAAGCAACGCACTCCCGCGCGGTCCGCCGGCCATAGCCAAAGCACCCAAAGCCGTTTCGTCCGCCTGTATTTCGTAAATCCCTTCGCGGAGAACCTCACCCAGGACGATAATACGCCTGGACGCTATTTGGACGACGCGGACGTTCACGTTGGGATTTAAATAATACTCGCTAAACCTCTCCTCGAGCAAATCTATCGCCTCGCCCGGCGACAAACCCGCGATATGCACCTCACCAACGTAATGTAACGTTATATTACCGTCCGGGTCAATAATATATTCGCCGGAAACAGCCGGGTCCGGGACACCCCGGGCCTCGAGCGACTGAGATAACAACGACACGTTGATCCGGTCGCTCGGTCCCAATACGAACTTAGCCGATACGGTACACGGTAATGCGCATACGACAATTGCCAGCGTAACGGACCACGCCGCGAACCGTCCCATTTTTACCCTCGTTTCCATAACCCGCCCCCTTTTCATAAAAGATGCCGCGTTTTAGGTATCAGGCTGGGGGTTGACATTAACACCTTTAAAAGCGTCGGGACTATATCCGAAATGCCGATCCTCTTCTTCCCTACGATTTCGCTGAGCCGCCGGATAATAGTATCTAATTCTTCGTCGGTAATATCAAGGAACATATTCCTAACCTTATAAAACTGCTTCAGCCTTTTCCCTACACCCTTCTCCCACGGCTTTTTATAATATTCAACGAAGCTTTCGGTTACGTCTACCCCGTTATTAACAGCGGAAACAACCGATTCGGCGGCCATCTTACCAGAATACATCGCGTGAATCAACCCTGCACCCGAAAACGGGTCCGAGTGCCGCGCCGCGTCGCCGACCAGCGCTACGTTCCCCTTCACAAAACTTCCCAAACTCCCGGACGCCGGCACAAGCCCCATATGGACCTCGACCGCCTTCGCACCGGGGAACCTTTCGCCGACGAACGCGTTCAAATAATCGAACGCCTTCTTCCCGCCCGCCAAATCGGGGCAAACGCTCAGCCCTACGTTGTAGCGGCCGCCGCCCTTCGGGAACGCCCACGCGTACCCGCCGGGAGCGATTTTCCGGCCGACGTAGATGTACAAACAATCGTCCCGCTCGAGTTCAACCCCGGCCATCAAATACTGCGCGCACGATTGGAACTCCCGCGGCGGCATCGCCGTGGTCAACCCCGCCGACTTCCCGATCGTAGATTCAACGCCGTCGGCCCCGATAACGGCACGGGCTTTTACGGTATGAACCCTCCCGTCGGCCAACCTGAACCTTACCGCCGACGCCGACTCGCCGTCCATAATCAGTTCGACGGCCTCCGTCTTCGGGAAGGTGTCAGCGCCCGCTTCACCGGCCATCGCGAACAAGTCCCGGTCGAATACCTTACGCTCGAGTACGTATCCGGCCCTCTCAAATACCTGGCCGGCCTTATATCCGCCCGGCGAGATCGCATAACAGGCATTGACGACAGACGCAATCCACGAATCCTCGGGCTCGACGAACTGCTCCATCTGCTCCCGGGGGATGCCCTCGGCGCACTTGTTGGGCGCGCCCACCTCGGGACGCTTTTCCATCAACAAGACCGAAACCCCCGCTTCGGCGCATATCCGAGCGGCGGTCGAACCGGCGGGGCCCCCGCCGACTACGACAACATCGTAACTATCGTTCGGTATGAGACTATTTGGTGGCACTTCCGTAGCGAGCGTTACACCTGCGCTAAAAGGCTGTTCTGTCGGCGGCGCCCCAGTATATCCCGACAGCCGTTAATAACACCAAAACCTTCATAAACTTATACGTTAATATAACCCGGTGCTCCTCGAACTTCCTCAAGTTCTGGACCGCCAGGTAGATTATGAGGGCGTCGACAGGGACGATAAAAGCGAGGTAAACCCCGGAGTATATACCGAATAGGTACGGCAACGGCGTAAGCAAGATGAACACGCCCAGCAATATCGCCGCGACGTTGCATGCCGCGCCCGGCCCTATAACCACCGGCAGGGTCTTACGCCCGGTTACCTTGTCGCCGAAGAGGTCGCCGGCGTCCTTGTATATTTCTCTGGCCACGCCGTATAACCAGAAAATTATGATCGGGAAGATAACCCGGGAGACGGCGCCGGCGCCGGCGGTCCAACCGAAAACCAACGCCATAATAAAAACAGTAGCGCTGGTCGCGTTCGCGAGGATTCCCTTACCTTTAACGACCCAATTATAGAAAAGGTACAAGGCGCCGTACAACAGGCCGGCGGCCCCGGTCCTTACCCCCAGGAAAACCGCCGCGATAAGCCCTGCCGTGAATAAAACCGCGCCCAGGGCAACCGCTTCCCGGGCCGTTACGACGCCGGCCGACAGCGGGCGCCTCGGTTTATTTATCTTGTCGGTCGCCAGGTCGGCTACGTCGTTGGCGGCGTACCCGCCGGCCGCCATCAAGCAGAAGGCCAACCCGGCCAGGACGTACTTCTCAATATGCCACTCGCCGGTCGACAGGTAAGCCCCGAGCATGACCATCGCGAAAAGCAATAACAGGTTCAACGGCTTTATTATCTTCACAAGGCCGAAAACCAGGTCCGCCGGCGAGCGTTCGGCGCTACTCATAAGTCGGGGAATATACCACCGAGAACCGGTACAGTCAATAACATACGTTCGCGCTTTATCAGTACCTTCCAATAACCGGTCGGCTAAAACCCGGCGCGACCAACTGCCGCCCTGCGTTCACTAACCGCCTTTCCATTTGAAATCCTCGCTACCTTTGCGTATAATACGAAGCGTACGTACATAATGACGAGAACGCACGTCCCCGTCAGGGGCTTTACGTTATAAAGGACAGGGCTTTATGAAGACCGACGATATACGCCGGAAGTTCCTCGAGTTCTACGAGAAGAAGGACCACAAGATATACCCTTCGGCGCCGCTGGTACCCGACGACCCGACGCTTCTGTTCACCGTCGCCGGGATGGTCCAGTTCAAACCGTTCTTCGCCGGGACCGTCGAGCCGCCGAACCGCCGGGCCGCGTCCTGTCAGAAGTGCCTCCGCGCCGGCGGAAAGGACTCCGACATCGAACAGGTCGGCCACACCGTCCGGCACCACACCTTCTTCGAGATGCTCGGCAACTTCAGCTTCGGCGACTACTTCAAACGCGAAGGCATCCTCTGGGCCTGGGAGTTCTGCGTCGAGCTGATGGGGCTCGACCCGGACCGGCTCTACGCCACCGTCCACGTCGGAGACGACGAAGCATACGACATATGGCTGAAGGAAGTCGGGCTGGACGAAGGACGCCTGGCCCGCTATGACGAAGACAACTTCTGGGGCCCCGCCGGCGGCGTGGGCGCCTGCGGCCCGTCTTCGGAGATACATTACCACCTGGGCGACGAGTACGGCTGCGGCCGCCCGGACTGCCACGTCAACTGCGACTGCGACCGCTGGCTCGAGCTCTACAACGTGGTCTTCCCCCAGTTCGACCAGCAGCCCGACGGGTCCCGACCGCCGCTCGCGAACAGGGGGATCGACACCGGCGCGGGCTTGGAGCGCTTCGCCGTCGTAACCCAGGGCGTCTCAAGCAACTTCGAGACCGACACATTCGCGCCCGTCGTCACCCGGGCCGAAGAGCTCATCGGGAAGGCGTACAAAGAAAGCGACCGAACGACAAGCTCGATGAACATCGTCGCGGACCACGCCCGTGCCCTCGTCTTCACGCTGGTCGAGAACATACTGCCGTCGAACGAGGGCCGCGGCTACGTCATCCGTAAGCTCCTCAGGCGCGCCCTGCTTCACGCGTACCTGTTGGACGTGGACGAACCGGTGCTCTACAACCTGGTCGAGCCAATCGTCAAGGGCATGGGCGGCGCGTACCCCGAGCTGAAAGAGCGCGAGAAGTATCTACGAGTGACCATAGAGGACGAGGAGAAGAAGTACCTACGGACATTGACCCGGGGCATGGACCGGCTTCAGAACATCCTCGCCGGGATGTCCGCCGGCGGCACACTCCCCGGGTCCGAGATGTTTACCCTCTACGACACGTACGGCCTGCCGCCGGAGGTTACGGGCGAGGTCGCCGAGTGGGAGGGTATAGGTACCGACCGGGAGGGCTTCGACACGGCTCTGGCCGAGCAGCGCCACCGCTCCAAGAAAGCGTCGGCGTTCACCGTCGACTTCCCTCTGCTCGAGGGTCTCGCGGACGTGCTAGCCACCGAGTTCGTCGGCTACGACGCGCTGACGGCCGACGGCGTAGTCCTGGCCATCGTTACCGACGACGGCCGCGTCGAAACGCTGCTCGAGGGTTTTAGCGGTATCGCCGTTCTCGACCGCACGCCCTTCTACGCCGAGGCCGGCGGCCAAGCGGGCGACTCGGGCCTGCTCCACGGCGCCGAGGACGGCGCCACCTTCGACGTGGCCGAGACTACCAAAAACCAGGCCGGCGTATATCTCCACTACGGAACCCAGGCCGGCGGCGACCTGCGTGTCGGCGACAAGGTCAATACTGCCGTGGACCCGCACCTCCGCAAGGGCGTCGAGCGGCACCACACGACGACCCACCTGCTCCACACGGCCCTTCGGGAGCTTCTCGGCACACAGGCGACCCAGAGCGGCTCGTATGTCGGCGCCGGCTATCTGCGCTTCGACTACGCGAGCGACCGAGCTCTGGAGCCGGAGGAGGTCCGGGCGGTGGAGCGCCGGGTGAACGAGCTGATAATGAAGAACTTCGAGATTTCCTGGTGCGATATGGACATGGACGAGGCGACCGCCGCCGGACTGGTGCTGGGCTTGGGCAAGAGCGGCAGCGT
>CBDUXC010000148.1:0-5586 GCA_965371065.1 uncultured bacterium | reverse complement strand
AGTCGGATCCTTAGGATTACGTTTATTATGTACCTGATTAGGCTACGTTATTATAACACAGTTTCGCGTTTACCGTATAACCTTCCCCACCATATCCGCCGGCGGGTCCAGCCCGAAGTGGGCCAGGACCGTCGGCGCCACGTCCGTAAGGTGGAGACCTTCCCGGTACTCGCCCTTACCGGTCCCGTCGCTGGCGACGTAGATGCCGAACTGGGAGTGGTTGGCGTCGTCCGGGCCGGTGTCGTTTTCGTGGGTCCACAGCGTCGGGTTCCCGATCGAGCCGATCGAGCGCCAGTCCAGGTCGCCGAAGTACACGATTAAATCCGGTGGGATGTTGTTGGTTGCCTCGTATATCTCTTCCGGTTTGAAGGCTTTGGTGCCTATGTTGTTGCCGTGCTCGTCGGTGGTCGCCTCCAGCTCGGCGATTAGCTCGTCCCGGAATTTTTCGCGGTCCTCTTTCGCGATAACGCCGTTCGGCTCCCGCCCGCGGACGTTGACGAACAGGCGTCCGTAGTATCCGCCGGAACCCCAGACCCTGGTCCGGGACCAATCGGTCATATCGGTGGTCAGCTTGCCCGGCTCTGTCGGCGTATCGGCATTGAGCGCGAGATAGCCCTTCCGGACGAGCCAGTCGTTGAAGCAGAAGCCGCCGGCCATCGGTTTGGCGCCGTGGTCCGAGACGACCATAACCGTCGCGCCGTCGCCCACTTCGTCTAAAAGTTCGCCGATGAGCACGTCAATGTATTTGTAGTAGCTGGGGATTACGTCGGCGTACGGCGAATCCGGTTCATAGTTTACTTGCGTTTCGTCAAAATACTTCCAGAAGCCGTGATGGAGCCGGTCCGGGCCCATCTCGACGAACATCAGGAAGTCCCAGTCTTTGTTCTTCGCGAGATACTCAACCGTCTCGAACCGGTTTTCGGTCAACCTCCATATCTGGTCGCGGAGGTAGCCCTTGTCGTCGGTCCGGAAATCTTTGACGTCGATTATGTAGGTGCCTACGTTTTTTTCGATTTCGGCCTTGAGCTCCTTGGGGTACGCGTAGTCGCTGTCCGAGTCCGGCGTTAGAAAGCAGCCGAGCATCGCGCCGTTGACCGGCCGGACCGGGAACGACGGCGGGACGCCCACGACGACCGACTTCAGCCCGGCGTCGCCCAGGTGCTCCCACGCGGTCCGGTCCCGGATGACGTTGGACGTCGCGTAGAACATTTCGTCGTACGTATAGTTCTTGCGGTTGCGGAATCCGTAGAACCCGAGCTGGCCCGGGTCCTTGGAAGTCATCATGGACATCCAGGCCGGGACGGTTATTGCCGGAATCGAGCTCTCGAGCGGGCCGTAGACGCCCGTATCTATCAGCCGCGCCACGTTGGGCATATCGTCCTTGAACCGGTCGAAGACCAGCTCCGGCGGCGCGCAGTCGAGACCTATGACGATGAGTTTTTTGTTGTGGGGCATATAATATCTACTAGTGTAAAAAAGTGTTACCGGCGGTAAACCTCCCGTCGGTGCTTAACGCCGATAATAGTTATTTCTTTATCTGCGTCGTTAATCTCGTAAATCACCCTGTAATTTCCAAACCTTACCCGCCAACCTTCTTTGGACTTTAGTTTCACGCACCCTTTCGGCCGTGGGTTGCCCGTTAAACTTAGGATTATTTCGGTAGCGTTTACCCAATCTCTTCGGCCGAGCTTGTTCAAATCTTTTTCCGCGGACCTTTTAATTACGATCGAATACGAAGCGGGCAAACCCCTATCCCCCCGCTTCCTTGAGGTAATCGTTGAAGTCCCTTACCGGTTCGCCGGTTCTATCCTCGACCAGGGCCGCGTCGTACAGTTCCTCGCGCAAGTCTTCGTCCGCGAGCATCTTCCTGACGACCTC
The DNA here is from genome assembly GCA_965371065.1 of uncultured bacterium. GTDB lineage: Bacteria > RBG-13-66-14 > B26-G2 > WVWN01. The sequence goes on along the minus strand of CBDUXC010000148.1, from coordinate 3,708 downwards.
GTCCTTCGTCTTCTCGTCCAGGCTCTTGAAAGCGAGCCAGAAGACCTCGGCCAGCGCGTTCGTACTTGTCGCCATATATCCCTCCTTGCAACGTAGTCATTATACCGGTCGCGGTCGCGCCCGTCAACCCCCTACGCGTTCCCCTTCCGGTATTCCTCCATCGAGAGCTCGGTTTGAATTGCCGCGGCGCGGGGTCTGTAGGTTTTAACGGGCATACGCGGGTTTTATGAACCTTCGATTATCTCTTCTAAATTTTCGACCAAAGGCGGGAGCTCGTTTGTCACTGTATCCCAAACCGTGTCAAGATTAATGTCAAAATAAGCGTGGATCAGGCGGTTGCGCATCCCGATAATATCCTGCCATGGGATATCGGTGTGGCTTTCACGGCGTTCGGTAGTTAATTTGCCCGCTGCTTCCCCCATAATTTCGATTGATTTTACTATAGAAAGTACGAGTTTCCTATCGGTCTCAAAATCTTCTCTTGATTTCCCCTCTGCAAAAGACACGGCCTCGCGAGCCGCGTCCAGCATATGCCTTAACCTTATTACGTCGTTATTTAACATACTGGACGTCGGCGCCGGCCACCACTTCATCCCTGAAATACCTACTTAAATCCTCCGGCGTCCTCATGTCTACCTTCCGCCCGCCTAATATTTCCGAAAGCTCCCGCTCCATCCGGGCCAGCTTGAGAAACCCGGGCGTACGTCCCGGTTCGAACTCGACCAGCACGTCTATATCGCTGTCCGACCCGAAGTCGTCCCTTAGCACCGAACCGAAAAACGATAGTTTTTCTATATAGTTCCGCTCGCAAAACTCGGTTATTTCTTTTTTGGGAACGTTTATCATTTCGTATCGTTCTTAATTATAGGCGCAATCGCGCGCCCGTCAACCCCTACGCGTTCCCCTTCGCGTACTCCTCCATCAAGAGCTCGGCTATCTCCGGCCGCGTGAATTCCGGCGGCGGGAGCTCGCCGGCTTCCAGCATCTCCCGGACCTTCGTGCCGGAGAGAAAGACGCGGTCCGCCTTGTCGTGGGGGCAGGTTTTGCTGGACGCCATATTACCGCATTTCTTACAGTAGAACGCGTGCTCGAAGAAGAGCGGCGTGATGCCCAGCGCGTCCCGGTCGAACTCGTCGAAGATGTGCTGAGCGTCGTAGGTGCCGTAGTAGTTGCCCACGCCGGCGTGGTCCCGCCCGACGATGAAGTGGGTGCAGCCGTAGTTCTTGCGGATTATCGCGTGGAAGATTGCCTCCCGCGGCCCGGCGTAGCGCATAGCCGCCGGGTTGACCACGAGCGCCACCCGGTCCGTCGGGTAGTAGCCGTCCATCAGCGCTTCGTAGCAGCGTATCCGGGTCTCGGCGCTGATGTCGCCGGCTTTAGTCTCGCCGACGATGGGGTGTATCAGGAGCCCGTCGACGACCTCCATCGCGCACTTTTGCAGATATTCGTGGGCCCGGTGGATGGGGTTGCGCGTCTGGAACCCGACGACCGTCTTCCAGCCCTTCTCGTCGAAGAGCGCCCGCGTCTCCGCCGGCGAAAGCCTGTACTCGGTGAAGCGCCTGTGGGGCGCCGGCCCCGGCAGGGTTATCGGCCCGCCTAAGAGTACGTCGCCCATCGCCATGGTGGCGCTTACGCCTGGGTGCTCTTCGTCGTCCGTTAAAAAAACCTTGCGGCACCGTTCGGCCTTGTCGTACTTGTACTTCTCCTCGACGTCCAACAGCGCCAGGACGTCGCCGGCCTCGTTGACGAGCACTACGTCCTCGCCGTCGGCGATGGCGCCGGCCTCCTCGTCCGATACCGAGACGGTGATGGGGATGGTCCAGGGCAGGCCGTTCGCGAGGTGCATGTCGTTTACGACGGCGCGGTAGTCGGCCTCGGCCATAAAGCCGGTCAAGGGGCTGAGCCCGCCGTTGGATATCATCTCGATATCGGAGATGACCCGCTCTCCCACGGTTATTTTGCGTAGATCGGCCGCCCACTCGAGGGTCTTGTCGCGTTCGTCGTCGGGTACTATGCGGTCTACGAGTACGCCGCCGTGCGGTTCGATGGTCATAGTGAGAGCCTTCCTCGTCTGTAATGATACCGGCCGCTTCAGCGGCCGGAGGTTCAACTGCGGAGCGTAAACCGTAGGCTTCAGCCTACGGGCCGGCCGGAAACTAACACACGCGGGCGCGGAAGTCAAGGGAGCGCGGCGTCGAAATCTACAAGCCCATAAACCGAAGCGGCGCGGTTTATCCGCGCCGTAACGCCGTTTAGTTTCGGCCGTTGATGTAGGGACAGGCCCTTGCGGCCTGTCCGCCGACCCAAATGGTCGGGGTTTAGCGCCTGAACCGGCGCCTTAGCGCGAGGACGAAGAAGGTCGCGGTGGTAACGGCGAAGACTTTCCAAAAGAACATCAGTATGGGAAGCGTCGCGCCGACCGTAGCTTTTACGTTCTCGGCGTAGCGGGGGACCGCGAAGCTGACAGACGACCGTAACGTAAAAGATATCCCGTCCCAGAGCTGGCCCCACCATTCGCGCGAGAACAGTCCCTTAAAACCCCACGCCCAGTCGAAAGTAAAACCTTCGGGAGTTGGTAAACCGGTTGTAGTTATAACTATACTTAACCAGAGTTTACCCCACCATTCGGCCGAAAACATACCTTTGATACCCCACACCCAGTCGACGGCCGAGCCGTCGGCCGCCGGGAAACCCGTCCATACGAGAAAAAGGCTCGTAAAGAGGGCGAAAAACGCCAGAAGCCACAGGAGCGGGCGCCCGACGCTTTCGCCGTAGCCGGATACTAACTTATAGGCGTACGTCAAAGCTCTATCCCAGGGCTTACGGTCCGGGTCTCTAAGACGGCACTCCATCTGGCCGACGTGGAAGTCGCCGGCGGCTTCGTACGCCAGGTTGTCCTCGAAGTTCTTTCGGAGCTTGCGATAGACCTCGCCGGCCTCGGCCCAGCTTATATCGCCTTTCTCGGCCCTTTCCTCGTCGAGGGTTTTTTTACGCCCCCGGCGTTCCTTCTCGTCCGGCCAACAGGGTTCCACAAACCGGACCTTTTCGATGTTAGTACCTCGGAAAGACCAACGGCTTAGGTCTGATTTAAGTAACTCCCCGGTTGTGAACGACAACGCTTCCCCACCGACCGGTACTCTCTCCGGTACGTGGAAGTACGAATGGCCAAAACGCAACTTCCCCGGGCCCAATTCGTTATCTCCTAATTCACGTTTATAGGTTGTGACGGTCCGGAAGTCTGTGTCTTTTAAAAACTCGGTTTCGCTGAATTGAACCGTACCGGTAACGAACGCAGACCGGAAAGTTGCGTTTCCTTTGAACGTCGCTAGCCAGAAAAGAGTAGTACCTGAAAACTGAGCGGCGGCGAAATTTACGTCGTCTGAGAACTTTGCCTTCGAGAAACACGTGTCGCCCATGAACTTAGCTTCAAAGAAACGTGCGGCTCCCGAGAACTGAGCATCTGCGAAATCCGCATCGCGCGGGAATTGAGCGCGGTGGAAACCTGCGTCGCCGGAAAACCGAACGTGCCGGAAATCTGCGGCGCCCGAGAACGTTACTCCCGAGAAGCTGGCGGTGCGCGAGAACTGAGCCTCAAAGAAATACGCGTAACCCGAGAACCGAGCGTACCGGAAACCCGCGTTGCTCGAGAACTGAACGCTCTGGAAATCCGCGTCGCTGTTCGTCGGCGCAACGGCGTCGTACAATGCC
>CBDUXC010000147.1:0-5592 GCA_965371065.1 uncultured bacterium | reverse complement strand
AGAGCGTTACCGCACTACCGTCGAGAGCACCGGTACGGCTATGGCCCTATTGGAAGAGGACGGGCTTGTTTCCTTTGTCAACAGGGAGATGGAGAAGTTGGCCGGCGTTCCGAGAGAAGAGTTGGAAGGTAAAGTCCACTGGCTGGATTTTGTCGACCGGGAGGACGTACCCGAGTTGCGCCGGCACGAGTCGGAACTACGCCAGGGTCGGGGAATACCGCCGCAGATAGAGTTTCGCTTCGTAAGGCCGCACGACGGTACCAGGCATTGCCTTTTAAACGCGGCGTTATTACCCGGTACAACTACGCTCGTCGTTTCGGTTCTCGATATAACCGACCGTAAGCGGGCCGAGGAAGCGGTTGAGCGGGAAAGGCGGGCTTTCGCCGTCGTGGCCGAAGGGGCCGCCCAGGGCAAGGATATCCCCGATATGTGCGAGCGCGTTTTGACCGGTCTTAACGATGCTTTAGGTTTCGATATAGGTTCGGTACGGCTGTATAACGAAGAAGAAAAGCGGCTTGATAGGATGGCCGTAGTAGGTATCGCCAAGGACGAAGAAAAACTTACGCCGCCGCAGCAGTTGGACGATAAACATTTTATAAGTGCTTTGATAGCGCGAACGAGAAAGGAGATATTCGCGCCCGATGTCGCTGTTCACGAGATATCGAAGACACATAAGAAGCGTATCGACGAATTGGATATTAAAGGGCTGGTCGGATACCCGCTTATAAGCGGCGATGGGCTTCTTATAGGTACGATGGAGTTGGGAACCCACAAGGTTATGAGCTTGGGCAAGGCCGAGAACGAGATAATCCGTACCGTCGTAGAGATGTTGACGGTCGCGATAGAACGACGTCTGGCCGATGAAGCAGTTGCTGAGTCGGAGGAGAAATATCGCGCCTTGTTCGAACAAGCCGGCGACGCGGTGTACCTTGAGACACTCGACGGGAAAATCCTCGAGGTGAACGAACAAGCTTGCGATATGCTCGGGTACACGAGAGATGAACTACTGGGGATGACCGTCGCCGACCTTACTCCGCCGGAGATAAACGAGGTCCTTCCGGACATAGCCGACGAGCTTTCCGAGAAAGGCGCCGTCCAAATGGAAGCGGTGAACGTAAAAAAAGACGGCAGTTTCGTCCCGGTCGAACTGAACGCGCGGTTGATAAGCGTAGCCGGGCGCCGATTAGTATTCGCGATAGTACGTGACATTTCGGTCCAAAAGGATATGGTCCAGGGGTTGAAAAAGCAAGCCTACGAACTCCTGGACCTGAAACGCGCCAAGGATACGCTGACGGACCTTGTAGTCCACGACATCAAGAACATTTCGTCCAGTATGCTCGTCTGGCTCGAATTGCTCCAGGACGGCGTTTTCGGACCTATGAGTAACGAACAAGACGAAACTATCGCCAGGGTAATAAACAACGATATGCAGCTTTTCGACTTGAGCCAGGAACTTCTGGACGTTGCTCGGTCCGAAGAAGGCGAGATACAAATGCGGAAACATCCGTTTTTACTCGATAAGTCGGTGACTGAGTTGGCGGAATACTACCTGCCGACGGCCGAGAAACAGAGCAAAAACCTGGACCTGGATATAAAGGACGAACCGATACTCGTGTACGCCGACGAAGAACGCGTCCGGCGGGTCGTATCCAACCTGGTTACGAACGCGTTAAAGTTCGTTGAGCCGAACGAGGGCGAGGTTCGGGTGTCGGTCGATAAAGATGAGAAAAATAATTTGGCGGTCGTCCGAGTCGCCGACAACGGGCGCGGGATTCCCGAAGAATTCCAGGAGATGATATTCGAAAAATTCAGGCAGGTCGAACTCCGCGACGCCGGGTTCAAGCGCGGCGCCGGGTTGGGACTTACGTTCTGCAAGATGGTTGTGTCCGAGCACGGCGGCGAAATGTGGGTCGAAAGCGACGGTGAACGAGGCACCACCTTCATTTTCACGCTGCCGTTGTATCAACGGTAAAAAAGACTGCCAGTAGCGGCGGGGTTAAACCGCGCTAGTTCAGTTAATAAGAGCGGGCTATCGTTCTGTGAGCTCGCCGTACAGCTCCACCCGCCTATCGTCTATAAGATGGTTCCGGGGCGTCGCCATCTTATCGTCCGCCGCCGTCGGGTCGACTTCGACGGTCCAACAACCTTCGTCGGTATCGCCGGCTTGTAGAAGATACTCTCCTTTAGGGCTTACGATAACGCTTGCGCCGGTGAACTCCAGCGTTTCGCCGGGTACACGGCTTTCGGTCCCCGTGCGGTTCGCGACGGCGACGAAGACACGGTTTTCGATAGACCGGGTAACCGTCGCCGCCTGGCAGTACGGCAGCACAAGGTTGGCCATATGTAGGATTACCTGGGCGCCCCGGACCGCCAGGATGCGCGCCGTCTCCGGGTATATCCAATCGAAACAAATCATCATACCGACCCGGGCGAAGCCTATATCGTAAACCCGGAACATATCCTCGTCGTTGACGTCGTAGATTTCTTTTTCCCGGTCAAACAGATGGCTTTTCCTGTACCGTCCAACGAATCCGTCGGGACCGACGAGGACCGCTGAGTTGTAGAGCTTGGCGCCGGCCTTCTCCACGACGCCGCCGGCGATGCAGCAACCGCGGTCGCGGCAGAAACGTTCGAGCGCGTCCGTCGTCGGGCCCAGCGCGTCCGTCGTCGGGCCGCCGGGGAGCTCTTCGGCGTACGATAAGGCTTCCGCCCTGTCTATAAATTGATACCCGGTCGAGAAGAGCTCGGGCAGGACGTGAACGTCGGCTTCGACGGCGCCGGCGAGGTTCAACGCTCGTCCAACGTTTTCTTCGACCTTTCCGAACTCTGGGTTGAATTGCACAATCCCTAATCGCATCGGTTAACTTCCTTTTATAAAATCGCCCGCTTTAGCGGGTGGATGGCCTGCAAGGCCTTATAGGCCTTTACCCGCCGAGCGTAAACGGTAGGTTTCAACCTGCCGGTGGGACGGCCGCGGTTTTAAGCTCGTAGGCGTTGACGTACGTTTTTAACGAGGTAAACAACTTGAATTCGGGTAGATGATATTATAAAATCCGACCGGACTCTACCTTAAACGCTGGAGGTTATCGCTTTGTACGATTTCGAGACCGACGGTCACTTCGAGGAACTGGCTCACCTTACGACCCGCGGCCGGGAAGCGGTAATCGAAGTGTCGGCGTGGGTGCCCGAGGACGACGGCCGGATAATGTTGTGGTTCGATAGGCGCCAATATTTCTGCAGGGTTTACAAGAGCGCCCTCGTCGCCGAGATAAAACCCGACGGTGTTGAGGAGCCGATATACCACGATATGCTTCCCGACTTCCTCCCCGTCGAAGACGGTAAGCGGTACCATGTTTGGATTATGGCCGAGGATAAAGCGCCCCGGGCCGATGGAACCCTGCGGGTCCGCTACGCCGGTTCCGGCCAGGGCCACGTAAAGCTCCATAAGCGTGTCGCGCCGGACGGAGATGAAACCCCGGCCAAGGAAAAGAAAAAACGCTCGCTACTGTCGCGATTAACCAGGTAACTATCGTACTCCACAACGGGGGATTTATGTATAGATATGTCGTATTGGTTTTGGTGCTTTCTGTTTTGGTCGGCTCGCCTGCGGCACGGGCCACCGGCACGTACGAGTACGAATCCGAGTGGGGCGGCAACGGCTCCGGCCGGGGTCAGTTCAACTACGTTACCGGCGTCGCGACCGACGCGTCCGGCAACGTTTACTGCGGCGACGCCGACAACAACCGGGCGCAGAAGTTCACGGCCAACGGCGATTATATAACCCAATGGGGAACTTACGGCGGCGGCCAGGGCCAATTCGACCGGCCGTACAGCCCGGAGTACGGCGGCGGGCAGTATATCTTCGTTATCGTCGAATGGAACCACCGGGTCCAGAAGTTCAGACTAGGCGGCGCGTTCGTCACGATGTTCGGGTCCGAAGGCTCGAGACAGGGCCAGTTCCAATACCCCCACGACGTCGTAATCGACGGGGCCGGCGCCGTTTTCATCGTGGACGAGCGGAACCACCGCATCCAGAAGTTCGTCCTGGTCGGCCACGACGTGGTCGAGCCGGTGTCGCTCGGTTCGCTGAAGGCGGTTTTCAGGTGATTAGTGGGTACGAATATCGGTTAATACCGTAAACCGATTTTATAGGGGCCGACGTGCGCGGTCGGCCCGAAAAACGAGAGAATAATATGGCGGAGGCTAGTAGCCTCCGCCACATACGTAACAACCTAAACTTTAGTAACGCGATCTACCTGAACGTAGCTTTAACTTTGCCCAGGGACGCCGGTTCCACGTTTACGTTATTGTAGTTGAAGCTGAAGTAAAAGTCGTCGGTGCAGTCTATCGTATCGCCGTTGTTGGACGCGCGGACTTGCCAGTAGTAGGTTATGTCGTCGCTAACGGTAAACGTCGCCGTATAGGTTTCCGACGGTATCCCGGAAACATCCACTTCCGGCGATCCGAAACCCGAATCGTCGTCGACGATTAGGTGATATTCTTCGGCGTTGGTTGACTTCTCCCACGTAAAAGTAACGTCCACGTCGACGGGCGTATCTGTTCTGCCCGGCGCGCCGCCGCGGGTTGTCAGGCCGTTAGACGCAGGTTCGGCGGTCCCCGACGTTCCGCCCCGGAAGACGTCTATCGTCGCGCCGTCCGGCGGAGTCAGTAGGGCGAACTCGCCCGGCGGGTCTACTTCCTGAACGATGTTGTCCACGTAAACGTCGTCGTAACTGTAAATGTCGTACGCGGCCAGCCCGGCGACGCCTGCCGGCAGAAGGAAGTGTTCGTCGGAGAAAGAACCGATGTTCTCGTCGTTGAAGTACATATCGAATTGGACCGGGTCATCGCCCGAGACGTAACACTTGACCGTGTGCCATTCGTCCGGTTCAGGGTCTTCGTTGAGGTACTTAACCCACAGCGGATAAATGTCGTCTTCGTTGAAGTAGCCGAGGGTTACGTGGGCCGGATGAGCCGGGTTCACCGTTAGACCGTAGAAGTCGAAGTCGGTCGGGTTGCCGCCGCCGCGAACGGCGAAGCCAAACATCGGGTTGTCGATCATCGCGTCGAACATGAAGTCCATTGAGACGCTGTAGTTCTGAGCGTAGTCGGACCCTCCCCATGCGTAACCCCACAGGTTGTCGCCGTACGGGTAGAAGACGGCCGCTTTCTCGCCTCCCAGGTCCTGGCAATATATAGGGTTGTATATCTCGTTGGTCCAGTCGGGCGAGTCGTCAATGTCCTGCCCGTCGTAGAAGGATTCGAAATCTTCCGTTACGGTATACGCCCAACCGGTCGAGACCGCTAAAACCGCCGCAATAATATATATTACGGTTTTCATTACAATCGCCTCCCTCGTTTATTCCGTAACCATTATGGGTTCGAGATTGAAGTAAGTCAAGTGTTATTTTACGAGTGGGTATATTTTTAGGTAGGATAAAGCGGAATTTCGTTACACTAATAAGAATATTCGTTTGTTTGGCCGTTTTTTACGGTATTTTAACCCGTATAACGCGTGGAAAGGGGTTCGTTAGAAGAGGTTTAGCGGAACGCTGATTTGACCGAACCGAAAGAAATCCTACGCGCACAGGC
>CBDUXC010000146.1:0-5593 GCA_965371065.1 uncultured bacterium | reverse complement strand
ATCGAGCACCCGGACGACCGGTTAAGTCGTTAGTTCTGTCTCCACTTTCTCGAGCGCCCAATCCAGTTCGTCTTCCGAAATTACCAGCGGCGGCGCGAGCCTGATGACGTTTTCGTGGGTTTCCTTTGCCAATACGCCTTCGGTCATCAGTTTTTCGCAGAAGCTGCGGGCGCCGCCGGCACCGTCCTTCAATACTATCCCGAACCAGAGCCCCCGCCCCTGGACGAAATCTACGTACGGGCTTTCGAGAGCCTGCAACCGGTCCATTGTCCGCGCGCCTAACTCGGCGGCCCGTTCGCATAGCCGTTCTTCCACTATCACCTTGAGCGCCTCCCGGGCTACCGCACACCCGACCGGGTTCCCGCCGAACGTGGAGCCGTGGTCGCCCGGCTCGAAGACGCCCAACACCTCCCGCGACGCGATGACCGCGGAAACCGGGTACATCCCGCCGGCCAGGGCTTTGCCCAGGGTTACGACGTCGGCCTTTACGCCGTCATATTCGGCGGCGAGCATGTAGCCGGTGCGCCCCAACCCGCTCTGTATCTCGTCGGTAATTAGCAATATGTTGTACTCGTCGCACAGCTCTCGCGCGCGGGACAGATACCCGTCCGGCGGGACGACGACGCCGGCTTCGCCCTGGACCGGCTCGACCAGGAACGCGACGGTGTTGGGCGTTATCGCGGCCTCGAGCGCGTCGGCGTCGCCATACGGAATCATTATGAACCCGGGCGTCAACGGTCCGAAACCGTCTCGGTACTGCTCGTCCGACGAAAAGCTGATTATCGTCGTCGTACGCCCGTGGAAGTTGTCTTCGCAGACGATTATCTCGGCCCGGTCGTCGGGGACGCCCTTGACCGTGTAACCCCACTTGCGGGCCGCTTTTACGGCCGTTTCGACGGCCTCGGCGCCGGTGTTCATCGGCAGCATCATCTCGTAACCGAGCAGCTTGCACAGCTCTTTCGCGAAGAGGGGGAGCTGGTCGTTTCGGAAGGCCCGGGACGTAAGCGCCAGCTTCTCGGCCTGCTCGGTCAGAGCGCGGACGAGCCGAGGGTGACAGTGTCCCTGGTTGAGCGCCGAGTAAGCGGCCAGAAAGTCCATGTACTTGTTGCCCTCGACGTCCCGGACCCAGACGCCCTCGCCCCGCTCGAGGACCACCTCCAGCGGTTTATAGTTCCGCGCGTTGTACTGCTCCTCCAGCGCGATGTAGTCGGCCGGTTTCAGTTTGGCCTTTTGTTCGGCGGTTTGGGGTTTGGGCATAGTCGTTACCTCTTTTTTACGTTAAAGTTACTAATAATACGGAACGGCTGAGAACGGATTATCGAACGCTTTTATATTTTTCCTTCCGGCAATCTGTGGCTTCCCCTGGTCCTGACGGTAACGCCGGTAAGGTAGAAGTGGTCCAGAACCGCCGTCGCGTGTTTCCGCGACAACCCTACGAGGTCTTTATACTCGGCTACCCGTATCTCGTCGTGGTCCTTCAGGTGCTCTACCAGGTCGTCCGCCAGCCGCGCCGCGGTGTCGGGATGTATTAGTACGCCCTCGGCCGGGTCTATTATAAGACCCGACGAAACCGCGTACTTGAGCATCATCTCGAAGTCGCGATTGCCGCCAAAGCGCTTCTCGAGTTCGTGGATGTCCAGCACGAGAACGTTTTTTACTTCCCTTTCGATACTTTCCAGGGTATCTGTCTGGGCTTGCGTTAGTTTAGCCGTATGGCCCGGCGGTACGTACCCGCCGGCGGCTTTCTCCAACTCTCCCCGCTCAACTAGCATGTCCAGCGCCGAACCGACGGCCTCGGGGGCAATCTCCAGCTTTAACGCGCCCAGTACCTCGCTGCGGCCGACTGACTCTTTCATCAGGTCCCGCGCTAATTTACTCTTTACCGCCTCCAGGCAGTCGTCTAGCAGGTCGCCGAACTGTTCGGCCGCCAGGTATTCCTGACCCAACTTCAACATAACGCCGGCGGCAACCGCGTTCGATATTACGCCCCGGGCCATTTGTCGCGGCAAGCAAAGCTCTTTTGCCAACTCTTCTTCCGAGTAGGTTACCCTCGGGCCGCGCTTCCGTCGAAAAAGGGCGCCTAGGAGCTTTATATAGTCGCCTTCGGCCTCCTCGATGTCCTTAATCTGAGCGATGACCCAATCTTTGCGGCGGTGGCGGGTGGGGTAAAGGTCCAGTATCTTCCCGCCGCCGAGCAGCCGGAGGTCGGAAGCGTGGCGTACGATGAAGCGTTCATATCGCGTCGTTACCAACGGGCCGTCGAGCTCGACCTGCGCGAGGTACGACCCGGGCCCTTCCGCCGCGTCCGTTTCCAACAGGAGAATCCGACCCATTACTTCCGCGGCGCCGTGGTGAAAGCGAACCCGCTCGCGGTGCTTGATTGCGTGCTTCGGCTCCACGGCCAGGCGTACGTCGAGCCGGGCCGTCGGTACTAAATAGTTGGGCGCGGCGATTTCGTCGCCGCGGGTTACTTCGTCCTCGTCGGCGCCGGTTATGTTGAGGGCCGTACGCATCCCCACCGACGCTTCGTTTACGTCCGTGTGCTGGGTCTGGATGCCCCGGACGCGGACCGATTTTGCCGACGGCATCAGCGCCAACTCGTCTTTGACCCGGACCTTACCGGTCGCGACGGTCCCGGCGACGATAGTCCCGAAACCTCGAAGGGTGAACACGCGGTCGACCGGCATCCTGAAGGGCCCGTCGGACGAAGGTTCCGGAACTTCGGTTAGAACGTCCCTTAGCGCGGCCCTAACCTCGTCCAACCCGCGACCGTTTACGGCCGACGTAGGGACAATCGGCGCGCTTTCCAGGAACGTTCCGGCGAAGAACGCCCGCAGGTCCTCTGTTACCAGCTCGAGCCACTCGTCGTCCACCAGGTCGGTTTTGGTAAGCGCGACGACGCCCCGCGCGCACCCGAGGTGCCCGAGGGCCGCCAGGTGCTCGCGCGTCTGGGGCATAACGCCTTCGTCGGCGGCCACGACGAAGAGTACCGCGTCTATTCCCGCGATTCCCGCCACCGCGGTTTTAAGGAATTTTTCGTGGCCGGGGACGTCGATGAGCCCGGCGCCTACGCCGTCGCGCAGGTCCAAGTAAGTGAATCCAAGGTCTATCGTCAGACCGCGTTCTCTCTCTTCCGGGAGGACGTCCGGGTCGTAGCCGGTCAGGGCTTTGACCAGGGCGCTCTTGCCGTGGTCCACGTGCCCGGCCGTGCCTACCGTATAAGGAGTTATCCGTTCGGCGTCGTCCACCGGACGGAAGTTATCAGAAAAGCGGGGGAGTGTCAACGGTTTCGGAGCGCCGGTCCGCGAAGTATAAACCCCGCCTTCGGAAGCGGGGAATCTATTGAGTAAGTATTGTGCGTTGAGTGCTAACCGGTGTTTCCTTCCGGCGCATCCAACAGCTTCATCGCCGAACCGGGCCGGAACGCCGGCGACTTCGAAAGGGCTGTGAGGAGAACCGCGTTTATGTCCTTAGGTATCCCTTTGATCGGCTCGGGTATCTCGTACGCGCCGGCGTAGTCGGTTCGCGCGTGGGGAGGTTTACCGGCGAGGAGCTCGTAGAAGGTCGCGGCAAGGCTGTAAACATCGGACCGTCTGTCTATCTGGCGCCCCAGCACTTGTTCCGGCGGCGAGCAACGGTCTGTAACGTGCGGTCGCGAACGGGTACGAATACGAATAGGGTATCATGGTTCTTATTACGCGACGCGGTAGCTTGACCCGGGTTGTTTTAGGGTGTATTATAATAACCGAAAGGGATAGTAATCGCGCGTTACGTCAATCGGGAGTAATCGGTGTGGAAAAACAAACGGTAACCGAAATAGAAAAAATCATAGTCGCCGTCTTAAAAGCGAACGACGTAAAAAGGGCCGCGTTGTTCGGTTCGTTCGTAAGGGCGGAAAACAACGAGGACAGCGACATCGACGTCGTTGTCGAGTTCAACGGGCGGAAGAGCCTGTTGGACCTGGCGGGGTTGAAAATAGACCTGGAAGACGACCTCGGTAGAGACGTTGACGTAGTAACTTACGATTCGCTCCACCCCCTACTTCGCGACAGGATATTGAACGAGCAAAAGGTAATTTTATGAGCGCCGACCCGCGGGTTTTCTTGGAACATATATTGGAATCGATCGGGTTGGTCGAAGAATATGTGGAAGGTAAAGACGAAGACGACTTCTTGGGTTCGAGGCAGTTCCAGGATTCCGTCGTCAGACGTATCGAGATAATCGGCGAAGCCGTAAAAAACCTGCCGGCCGAGTTAAAAGAAGAATATCCGGACGTCCCCTGGCGAAAGATCGCCGGTATGAGAGACATACTTATACACGAATATTTCGGGATAGACTTGAAGTTAACCTGGGAGGTCGTTACCCGGGATATCCCGGATTTAAAAGCGAAAGTAGAAAATATCGTAAAAGATATAGGTGAGTTGAAATAATAAGAACGGATTATAACGATGGTTAATACGGGAAAGGGAACCCCCGCCGAACAACCCGCCGTACGCACGACCATAGTAGGCGGGCGCCCGCCGGGCCCGGGCCAGGGCGTCGGTTCGGTCCCGCGCGGTATCGAAGTTCTCGTCAAGAAGGCCGCCGTGGACCCGGCTTTCAAGGCTCTGTTGCTGACCGAGCGCTCGGCCGCGGCCGCCGGAATCGGCCTTGAGCTGAGCGAAACGGAAACCGCCATACTCGACGGCGTACCGGCCGCCCAGCTCGAGGCGATTATCGCCAACACAACGGTCAACCCGAAGCTCAAACCGGCGTTTATGGGCCGGGCCGCCGCGGTGATGTTGGCGGCGTTGGGAGTCGGATTGGCAGGTTGTGGGGATGACGGCGGTACAGAACCGGAAGTGAGGGGCATACGACCGGACGAACCGGAGGTTAGGGAATCGACGGAAAGCGAAACTACTGACGACGTCGAAAACCCGAGAACCGACGGGTATAGGAATAAAGCGGAAGATACGGGAAGTATCGAGAAAACGTACGGTGCCGATGACGGTAATGAAATCGATAGTAGTAAAGGTCCCGAAATCGACGAGAGTGAAGACCTCGACCGAGTTGTGGAACGAATAGGTGGATTAACCGGTACCCGTCCTGATTTACCACCGGGTGGGGAGTTGAAGAAAACAGGATCGGTTACGGTAGTTGGATCAGGACCTTCCTCGATAGAAGGCCCCGGCGCGGTTTCCGAAGGAAGGACGGCCGCACGGATTAATCATATTGTACGGCAACATCTTGCGGGTATCCAGAACGCGTATAACTCCGTATTAAAGGGAAACCCGGACCTTGGGTCCGGTAAAATAACCGTTAGTTTTATTATATCGGCCGACGGTTCGGTAACGAGCGCAACCGTACTAAGCTCGACGATGGATTCACCGGATCTGGAGGCTGAGGTAATTTCCCGCGTGTACGGTTGGCGGTTCCCCGCTATTGAAGAAGGCGACGTTACGGTAATTTATCCTTTTGAGTTTATTAATCCTGATGAATAAACCGTGTAAGTAGCGTTTATGGATACGACGAAGCATAAAGGCAAAAACGAACAACCCGCGGTCCGCACGACCATTGTCGGCGGGCGCCCGCCGGGCCCGGGCAAGGGCGTCGG
>CBDUXC010000145.1:0-5640 GCA_965371065.1 uncultured bacterium | reverse complement strand
CAGGTAGACCCACTCGTCGAAGAACCACCTGAGGTCTTCGCCCGTATAGGTTTCCATATCATCTATCAGCTCAGCGGTCACGGCCGTTTCGTACGGATGTTCGTTTCCGTAGTAACGCAGCCCGCCGAAGAAATCGTCGTCGCCCAGGGAATAACGCAGCATATGGAGTACCCAGGCGCCCTTCTGGTAAACCGTAGAGCTCCACATATACCAGGGGTCGTAGACGGGGAAGCGGGCTTCCTCGTCTTCTTCGAAGTAGTTCTCTTTAAAAGCCTGCATCCGGTTGTAAAATGCGTCCCAGCCCTGGCTGTACTCGTGGAAAAGAGCGTCCGAATAGGTTGCGAAACCTTCGTTTAACCATATATCGGCCCAGGTTCCGCAGGTAACCCAATCGCCCCACCACATGTGGGCCAGCTCGTGTGCGATTATCCAGTCGGCCCCCGGCGCGGGTTGGACCCAGTAGTCGTCGATGGTTGTACAGGTCTGGTGTTCCATCGCGCCGCCCATAGGCGCCATCGCCATCCCGTACTTTTCGTCCTTGAACGGATATTGGCCGTACAGTTCCTGGAAGCAAGTAAGCATCTCGGGCGTATTCGCGTAAGCGTCCATCGCATCGGAGAGAAGCGACGGGTAAACGAAGTAGTCGATCGGCATCTGTTCCCACGTGTGAGAAAAAGTGGCGTAATCGGATATCGCGACGCTTATCAGATATGTCGCTATCGGGTAGGTACTCTCCCAGTGATAGGTCCTTTTGCCGGGTACCGGCGAAGTTATACCCTCGAGTAATCCGATAGACGCGACGATATAGTCGGAATCGACGGTTATAAGGAGTTCGCAACCATCTTCGGCTTTGTCGCTCGGATGGTCGTAGCATGGGTACCAGTGGTCCGAGTCGCTGGGTTCGACTGACGTAAAGATGGCTTCCGGTTCGAAATACATACCGTCGGTTGGATGGCCGGCGTAGTCTATCTCCACGTCGGCGGGCGCGCCGGTATTGAGCGTAGGCGACAGCTCAACGGTTAAAAGGCCGCCCGAATGGTCGAAGGTAACCGACGAACCGTTTACCCGGACGGCCCCGATGTCGAACTCGTACCCGAGGTCGAATACCATCTCGTCGGTACCGTCGTCGGTAATTACCGTTTCTATCGTGGTAGTACCTTCGATAGTTTCGTTATCGTCGTCGACTTCTATATCGATGATGTACTTTCTGACGTCGAAATCGTGGGGGCGCCCCTCGTCGCGTATTAGCGCCCTGTCTATGTCGCCTTTATAAAACGGCGCCAGGGCGCTTTCGAACGGCGGATATAACGAAGGGTCAATCGGCGGCTCGTAAACCGACGCCGACGCGGCCGCAACGATTACTACTGTCAAACCGATATATATTGTCTTCATCTTCTATCCCAGCTTCCTGTTTACCCGTCGTTATCGTCAATAACCCCGAATAGATACCAGAATATGACGGTTAATGCAAGGTTTATCGGTCGAAAAACGTTACACGGCCCGGGTCGTTAACGCGTGCTCGCCGATGGTATCCCGGCGGCGCACGGGACCGCCGACTGGCACTTCCCGCGCGATGTAATTACAATATTTTTCGCACGCGGTCAGATTATGTCCGCGCGGGTCCAACGCGTTGGATAAAGGGCAAGTGAAAAAAGTCCTACTCGTTCTATTCGACCGCATCCTGGCTTCCGTAGATTAAAACACGTTCAAACCTGCATCAGATCGAAAACACGACCGGGTAGGTCGTTTTTTATTTCACGTCTTCCAACCAGGCTTCTAGTAAACTCAACGCCGTTATCCGCCTGTACTTCGCTTTGGCTTCCCTGCCTTTGTGCTCCGGCGGCGCCGGTGGAAGTATCCCGTAAGACGCGTTCGCCGGTACGAAACCGTCGTGGCGGCCGGTCGTGACGTAGCGCAGAAGGGACTCTATCATCGTGTCCGGCGGCGGGTGGACCGGCCGGCGCCCGGCCGTGACTCGGGCTGCGTTCGTTCCGGCGATAATCCCCGTCGCAGCCGACTCGTTATATCCCTCGACGCCGGTCAACTGCCCCGCGATGAAGAGGCCGGGCCGACGTAGCGCTTCCAACGCCGGCGCCGCGGCGACGGTCTCGAGGTTACCGGAGCTAGGGCCGTAGTACAGGAAAGGTTGCGTTAGCTCCCAACGAAATCGTTCCTGCTAATAAAGAAACGTGGCCGAAGTTTATTACGTTCACATTAAAACTTGTGTATCGCCTTAGTTTGTGATATAAGATTTGCCTGAATGGTTGTTTGGAACCGGCTGTAGTTTTAAGGCCGTGAGGTTATACCTAATGCCGGCGCTCGCAGGTAATATAGAGGACTTCTCGATCGGTGAGATCATCCAGGTCGTCGCTATGGGCCGGAAGACCGGTACGCTTGAAATCGAAGGCGCTCGAGAGCAGATATCCATTTATTTCTTGGAGGGGAAAGCGGTTTACGCCAATCCGATCTACGAACGGGAGCACCTTGGAGAGATACTAGTCAGGCGTGGCGTTGTTACGCCCGGCGATATCGACGAAGCGCTGGCCCGCGAGCGGGAACTTAAAGGTCGGGGAGAGAGGGTGCGTATAGGCTCTATTCTCGTTTCGATGGGCGCCCTTACAAACGAGCAATTGTCGGAATGCGTAACCGAGCAGATTAAGGAATCGATCTACCTGATAATGGCGGAGAAAAGCGGGACTTTCAAGTTTTTGCCGGACCTGGACGTGTCTCCTCAAGACATAGTGATCGGACTCGATATCGAGAAAACGATACTTGAGGGAACGCGGTTGGTAGACGAATGGGGGATGATTAGGGAAAAACTCGTGGACTTCGACAATGTCTACGTCTTTAATGCAAAACTACCGGACGGCGATCCTGTACAGTTGACGGTAGATGAGTGGAAAATCCTAATTTTACTGGACGGGCGGCGGTCCATCAATGAAGTCATACGAATTGCGGAAATCGGTAGGCTCGAAGTGTGCAAGATAATTTTCGACTTTACCTGCTTTGGTTTGGTAAAGAAGCTAGGCGACGATGAGTAGGGAGGAAAAACCGATATAGACGAAGCGCATGAATAACCCGGAGTAGGGGCCGGGAATTATCTATAAGCTTTAGTTTTAGATATACAGGGTATAGCGAAGCCGGACATTTTACTTTAATTGCCGTAGAGATGTATATAACTGGTGTACGGGTGCGAGAAAGCGGCTTTTGCGGCCGTTTTTATTTTACGTCTTCCGACCAGGCTTCCAATAACGCCAGCGCGGTCTTCCGCCGGTACTTCGCTTTGGCTTCCCTGCCTTTGTGCTCCGACGGCGCCGGCGGAAGTATCCCGTAAGATGCGTTCGCGGGTACAAAACGGTCGTGGCGCCCGGTCGTGATATAGCGCAGGAGGGACCCTATCATCGTGTCCGGCGGCGGGTAAACCGGCCGGCGTCCGGCCGCGACCCGCGCCGCGTTCGCTCCGGCGATAATCCCCGTCGCCGCCGACTCGTTATATCCTTCCACACCCGTTAGCTGCCCGGCGACAAAGAGACCGGGCCGACGGAGCGATTCCAACGTCGGCGCAAGGCACGTCGGGCTGTTAACGTACGTGTTACGGTGGGCCGAGCCGTGGCGTGTGAACCTGGCGTTCGCCAGCGCCGGGACCATCTTGAACACCCGCTCCTGTTCGCCGTACGTCATCCGCGTCTGGCAGCCGACCATCCCCAGGTAGTTCCCGGCGGCGTCCTCGGCCCGAAGCTGGACGACCGCGTACGGACGCTCTCCCGTCCGCGGGTCCGTCAACCCCACCGGTTTTAAAGGCCCGAACCGCAGTGTATCCTCGCCCCGGCGCGCCAGCTCCTCAATCGGTACGCAACCTTCGAAGAAGAGCCCCTCCTCGAAGTCCCTCAGCTCGGCGGTTTCCGCTCCCGCCAACGCGTCAATCAGCGCCCGGTACTCTTCGGCGTTCAACGTGCAGTTGACGTAGTCGCCTTCGCCTTTATCGTAACGGGCCGCCCTGAACGCGGCGTTCATATCCACCGAATCGGCTTCGACTACAGGCGCAATCGCGTCGTAGAAGTACAAGCGTTCGGTTCCTGTAGCGTCCTGAAGAGATTCAGCGAAGCGGCCCGACGTCAGAGGTCCCGTTGCGACCACCGTTATCCCGTCGGGCATCTCGACGACCTCTTCGCGGACGAGTTCTATGTTGGGGTCCGATTCTACAACTGCCGTCAGCTCTTCGGCGAAGGCCGCACGGTCCACCGCCAGAGCGCTCCCGGCGGGGACGCTGTGCTTCTCGGCCGCGTCCAATACCGCCGACCCGAGCAAACGCATCTCGGCCTTGAGCAGTCCCGACGACGTACCCTCCATATCCGACTTCAACGAATTGGAGCAGACCAGCTCGCCCAGCAGCTCGGTCGTGGGCGCCGGCGTAGTAACGGCCGGGCGCATCTCGTACAGGCGCGCGCGCAATCCCACGTTCGATATCGCCCGCGCGGCTTCGACGCCGGCGAGCCCGCCGCCGATAACGTTTATTTCGGTTCCGCTCTTCAATTTTAAGGGGTTAAACCCCCAATTTTAAGGGGTTAAATCCCCAACTTTAAGGGGTTACACCCCCGATTTTAGGGGGGTTGGAAGGCAGGTTTCCCGGGGGCGTCGCCGATGCCCAACTCTTTCAGGCGAACCTTTAGCGCTTCGGCCGACACGCTGAACATCTCGGCAATTATATCGGGTCTGTGGTCCGGGTTGTCCCGGTAATCGTCCCACGCTGCCCGAAGCCAGTCCGCCGGCATCAGGAGCGCGGCGGCGAAGCGGTTGGCGGCCCGCTCCTGCGGCGGGTTGTCGCTCGACGGTTCCGCGAACCTGCGCCCTTCGTGCTCCAGAAAGAAGTGTCCCAGTTCGTGGGCTATCGTGAACCGGCGTCTGGCTTCCGGGTCGTTCTCGTTGACCACCAGAAGCGTGTAGACCGGGTCTTTTATCATCACGCCGCTGACGTAGTTGAACGCCTTCAGCATCAGGTCGATCCCGTAGCGTTCAAGTATCGGCCCAAAGTCAAGCGGCGGGCTTTCGCAGCCCGCTTCGGCGATTA
This sequence comes from uncultured bacterium, assembly GCA_965371065.1. Lineage (GTDB taxonomy): Bacteria > RBG-13-66-14 > B26-G2 > WVWN01. The sequence goes on along the minus strand of CBDUXC010000145.1, from coordinate 572 downwards.
CTTCGTAAGCCCGCCGCTCCTCGATGTTACCTTCGGACGCCATCGCGCCGGCCGTTACTTCTCCTCGGCCTTTTCCTTTTTAATCGATACCTGCGCGCCGAAAACCCAGGCGCTCGAGCCGTCCGGGAGTTCGACCTTCCACCAGTAGTCCTCTACGCCGTCGACCTCGGCTTTTTCGGCCATACGGGCGACGAGCGTTACGCCGGCGCCTTCCTGGACGCAGACCACGTACTCGGACTCGGCGTCCGGCTCTACGTGCAGACACGTCGGGTTTTCCAGAGCCTCTGCCTCGACGGAGCCGAATAGTATAAGTTCGCGGGCGAACGCCGCGCCCGTGGCGATTAGAAGAGCTAAAATTAACACGGCTATCTTTTTCATCGTACCTCCGTAGACGCTGCGGTAAAGTCGGTTAACCGTTATCGCGCTTGTTCCGCTGCTCGCGCCACCACTCGAAGAGGGACAATAGCTCGTCTTGGTCGTGGTCGCTCAGGTGCTCGCTTCTGAAGAACTCGGCTATCTCTTCCGGGACGCCCGGCGCGGCAGACGGGGCCGCGTCCAGGAGCAGGTAGTCC
>CBDUXC010000144.1:0-5644 GCA_965371065.1 uncultured bacterium | reverse complement strand
GTCGGCGGCGACGGCTACGGCTTCGTCAAGTACCACGCGCCCCTGGTCCCAGTGTTGGCCGTCTTCCTGGCCGTTCACTTCGGCCCGGCCGTCGCTCGAGAACGGGCGAGGTCGCTGGCGTTTATACTGGGAATGGCGTTCGCGTTCTACATGCTCGCGGCCAGAGATTCGCTTTTCTACCCGTACGTCGCCCGCGAGCTCATAGACGTCCGGGGCGTTTCGCCGGCCGGAGTCCGAAACGCGCTGCTCCTGACGGCCGGTACGTGCCTGTTTCCGGTCGTTAGCTTCGGGCTTATCGCGAGGACCGGGCGCCGGGCGATGGTCGTGCTTCTGGTCGGGCTGGCCGCTGGCCCGGCGCTTCTGGCGAACCAACTATACGGGTCGTACAGCCACAGGTACAACTACGGCGAGGCCGGTCTGGAGGACGCTATACGGACGATTAGTAGTTATCCGGAAGACGTTGAGATCGTTATCCCCCTCGACGTGGCTTTCGGCGATGGGTACAGGCACCCTCATAAGACGACCGAATCCGTACTGGGAGACAGGGACGAGCTGTTGGCGGCCGTTTCCGCCGGGGATACCGAACTTGTTGTGTTCCGGGATTCTTACTACCTCCACGGGCCGTGGCGGGAGAATATGAATGACCCCGACGTCTGTGCGGTCCTGAGAAACGACTTCGAGAAGATACGGTCGGGTTCGTTCGAGTACTACGTCAGGAAAATCGGCGGCGCCGTAGTAGAGTGAAACGGCGGTTAACGCGGGATTACGGTCGATAATTTTCGGATTCGCGGTGGGTACATTTCCGGGGAAGCCCTATAAGGTTTTATGATATAATGGATAAAAAACACTATACGACTTACCCGCACGGAGACGGCTTAATGGAGAGAATAGAACTCGAGTCGGAAGTTTCCGCCGTAACTGTTTACGCCGACCGGGCGATGGTTACCCGTACTGCTAAAACGGAGCTCGACGTAGGCGAGGCCGAGGTATTCGTTTCCGGGCTGCCGGCCGCTCTGGACGAATACTCGTTTCGGGTTGGCGGATCCGGTATAGCCATCGTAAAGGTAATGAGCGTCGAGCTGGCGCGGGAGTTCCGGGGCGCGCCGCCGGACAAGGAGCGCACCCGCGTCTGGAAGGCGATTCAGAAAACCGAGGACGAGAAACGCGTGCTCGAGACGCAACAGGCGTTCTTGGCCGACAAGATTACTTTCTTGAAAAACACGGCCAAGGCCGGACACGACGACCTTTCCAAGACCCTAGCCCGGAAGCGTATTAACGTGGACGAGGGCAAAAAGATAATCGACTTCTTCTTCGGCGGCATCGATAAGTTGAACAAGCAGGTCGAGAAGAATTACGTGATACTCCGGGGTCTCGACGAAAAGCTGGAGAAGCTGCGCCGGGAGTGGGAGAAGCTGGAAAGCCCGCGGTTAATGGAAGGCAAGTCGGCGGTCGTCCGGGCCGAGGTGAGCCGCGGCGGCGCCTTCGATATGGAGCTTACGTACGTAGTCTACGGCGCCGGATGGGAGAGCGGCTACGATATAAGGATGGATACAGAAGCGAACAAGCTTCAACTGGACTATCGTGCCGGCGTGATGCAGCAAACCGGCGAGGATTGGGACGGCGTGACGCTGCGGCTGAGCACCGCCAACCCCGGCCTGGGTGCGAACCCGCCGGAGCTTTCGCCGGCGTACGTGGATTTCTTCTATCCCGTGGTCGCGACCGGCGTACCGGCCGCGGCGCCCGAGCGGCGGGCGAGCGCGGGGAAAGAGGCCGAGGGCGACGAAGAACTGGACGAATTCGCGCTCGAAGCTCAGCTGGCCGCCGAGGACGCGGTTCCGGAACCGACCGCGGCGGAAGTCGCGACGAGCGAGGTGTCGGGCGAAGGTCCGTCGGTAACGTATCTGATACCCGGCAGACCTTCGATTCCGTCCGACGGGAACCCCCACGTAGTCGCCGTCTCGAAAGAAGAGTTCGACGCGGCGATTGACTACGTCCTAGTCCCCGAGTACGCGGAGTCGGCGTACATCCGGGCGACGGCGACCAACGGGTCCGAACTGGTATTGCTGCCGGGCGCGACCAACATATACCGGGACGACGACTTCGTAGGCCGGGGGAGGTTGGAGCTGGTCAACCCGGGCGCCGAGTTCGAGTGTTTCCTGGGGGCCGACGAGCGGATAAAGGGCGAGTACGAGACCGCGCGTTTGGACGACGATTCGGCCGGGATAATCGGGAACTCGCGCCGTCTTACGCGCTCCGTTACGGTCAAGGTCAAGTCGGATATGGCCGAGGATGCGCCGGTAATCGTGAAGGCGCGGCGCCCGGTTCCGCAGAACAAGGATATAAAAATGAAGTCGCTCAAGGTCAAGCCGAAGGCCGCCGAGGAGAAAGACGACGGCACTATCGAGTGGCGGACCAAACTCAAACCGAACGCCGAACAGTGGTTCAAGATATATTGCGAGCTGGAGTATCCCAGGGACAAGGAGATAACGGGCGTATAGTATGACGGGAACCAGACAGTACGTCCTGGTCCTCGACTTCGGGAGCCAGTATACGCAGCTCATAGCCCGTAAAGTACGGGAACTGGGCGTTTACGCCGAGATAGTTGCGTACGACTACCCGGCGGACGAGATACGCGCGCGGGCGCCCGTCGCGCTGGTACTCTCCGGCGGGCCCAGCTCCATCTACGCCGACGGCGCGCCCCACGCCGACCCGGCTGTCTTTGAGTTGGGGGTCCCTATACTCGGTTTGTGCTACGGGCTTCAGCATATCGTATATTCGCTGGGCGGACACGTAAACCCGTCGGCCGAGCGGGAGTACGGGCCGGCGTACGTCGAGATAATCGAGGGGAAACCTCTGTTCGAGGGGGTCGCCGACGGCTCCCGCGTCTGGATGAGCCACGGCGACAGGGTTGACGAACTGCCCGACGGTTTCGTAGTACTCGCGAAGACCAAGGCATCGCCTTACGCGGCGATAGGGGACCGAAAAAGACGCGTCTATGGGCTTCAGTTCCATCCGGAGGTCGCCCACACCGAGTACGGGAAGCAGATACTCGGGAACTTCATCATCGGCGTAGGGGAGGCCGACGCGGATTGGACGATGGGCGCGTTCGTCGCCGAGCAGGTCGAGCGTATCCGCGACCGGGTAGGCGGCGACGGCGTTGTGCTGGGTCTTTCCGGCGGCGTGGACTCGGGCGTTTTGGCGGTGTTACTTCACGAGGCGCTCGGCGGCCGGTTCCACGCGGTCTTCGTGGACCACGGTTTGTTGCGGTTGGGTGAGGCCGAAGAGGTCGTCGCGACTTTCAGGGACGAGCTCGGTCTGGACGTCCGCGTCGCCGACGCGCGCGAGCTTTTTCTGTCCCGGTTGAAGGGCGTCGAAGACCCGGAGGAGAAGCGGCGTATAATCGGCCGCACGTTCATCGAGGTCTTCGCCGACGAAGCGAAGAAGTTGACGGCGAAAGGGCCGATTAAGTTTCTCGCCCAGGGGACCCTGTATCCGGACCGGATCGAGAGCCGAAGCATCAAAGGACCGTCGGACACGATAAAGACCCACCACAACGTCGGCGGGCTGCCAAACGAACTGCCCTTCGAACTCCTGGAGCCGTTCGGCGAGCTTTTTAAAGATGAAGTGCGGCAAGTAGGGCGTGAGTTAGAGGTTCCCGAGAAGATTATCGGGCGCCACCCGTTTCCCGGGCCGGGGCTGGCTGTCCGGTGCCTGGGCGAGGTAACGCCGGAGAAGTTGGAGAAGCTCCGCCGGGCCGACGCTATTGCTATCGAGGAGATACGGGCCGCCGGCGTTTACGACGAGATAGCCCAAGCGCTCGTGGTGTTACTGCCCGTAAAGTCGGTGGGCGTGATGGGCGACGAGCGGACGTACGAGTACACGGCGGCGCTCCGCTGCGTAACTACCGACGACTTTATGACGGCGGACTGGTACAGGATGGACCCGGACCTGTTGGCCCGGATAAGCGCGCGGGTGGTGGGTGAGGTTCGGGGAATAAACCGGCTCGTGTACGACATCACCTCCAAACCGCCGGCGACCGTGGAGTGGGAGTAGAGATGCCGTACCGTATCGGCGTAGACGAGGAACGAAAGGCTAGGCTCGAGGCCGAACTCGAGCGCATCCTCGTATTGTTGCCTAAGCACAACGTCGAGTGGGCGTACCTTATCGGCTCCTTCGCGTCCGGCGATGTCTCTCGGACGAGCGATATAGACCTTGTCGTCGTCCAAGAAACAGACGTCAAGTTCGTCAACCGGATGAACGAATTCCTGTTCGAGCTTCGGCCCCGAGTCGGGCTGGACTTGCTCGTATATACGCCGGACGAATTCGAAGATATGATGGGGCGCCCGGGGTTTCTGCGGGGCGCCGTCGAGAGGGGGCGCCTAATATATGAGAAGTGACCCGAAAGCAGAAGGGAAGCGGTGGTTGGAACAGGCGAAAGCCGATATCGAGGACGCGAGAATCCTCATCGAGCGGAACCGATACAATACTGTTTGTTTTACGTCCCAACAGGCGGCCGAAAAAGCCCTCAAGGCTTACCTTTTTTTTCGGGGCGCGAACGAGGTTTGGGGCCATTCGGCGGCGGAGCTCTGTGAACGGTGCGGCGAGCTGGAGCCGTCGTTTAATGAACCGTCGGAAACGGTATCGTTGCTCGACAAATATTATATCCCGACTCGCTACCCGAACGGCCTTCCCGGCGGTATTCCCAAAAACGCCTTCGACGACGTGGAAGCGAGGCGCGCTTTGAAAATAGCCGAGGATTTAATCGAGATGGTCGCTTCTTTAATAGAATAAGGTCTGGCAAAGGGATTATATCGCTAGACGTGGGCGCGTCCGAAAACGGAAATAGCCGGAACCCGGAACCGGTTGGCGACGGTGGAGTGGGAATAAGGTAGTTATGACGACCCGGGCCGACGAGGTGTGGTTGGAGACGCTCAGGCGCATGGCGCCCGAACGTAAGCTCGAAATCGTTATGGACTTGATGGACGAGGGCTTCGACCTCAGGGTCTTGGGCGTCCGGCTCCGCTTCCCGGGGCTAGGCGAAGAGGAAGCGCGGTGCCGGGCGACGGAAGAAGCATTAGTATGCCTCAAGAAAGACTCCTTACGCAAGTCGCCGCTGTTCTAAACGACGCCGGTATAGATTACGTCGTAACCGGTTCGGTCGTAACGAGCGTCTACGGCGAACCGCGCTACACCCACGACGTAGACATAATCGTAGCCAAAGATCCGCGACTGGGCGAGGTTTTGGCGCGCGCGTTCCCGCCACCGCGGTACTACGCCGATGCCCGGGATATAGAAGAATCCTTAAAAAATGGTATAATCTGCAACTTGATAGATTCCGAAACAGCGCGAAAGGTGGACTTCCATCCTCTTAAACGCGAACCGTTCGAACGTTCTTTCTTTAGCCGGCGTCGGAAGTTCGTTTACGCCGGCGTTGACCTCTGGTTCCCGTCGCCCGAAGACGCGATACTCTCGAAGTTGGCGTGGGCCCGGGCGACGGGCGACGGCGAACGGCACATCGCCGACGTTGCGGGCGTATATAAGGTCCATAAAGGCAACCTCGACCTCGGTTACTTAAACGACTGGGCCGCGCGCCTGGCCGTTGGCGACCTGCCTGTCGCGGAAGGTCTTCACGTCCGTGCAGAAG
>CBDUXC010000143.1:0-5711 GCA_965371065.1 uncultured bacterium | reverse complement strand
ACGACGATTCGGCTTTTACGCAAGGGGGGGTTAAGGTACTTATCCAATTGAAATTTCGTTAACCGGCGCTAATCACAGGCTCTCAATTATTTCGTCCACGGACAATACCCTGGCGAAATTTTTCCTTAAAACTTTCAATTCGGGTTCTTGCATATCAGGATAATCCGTCGACGTTACGTCGCTCCCGAATATAACTTTAAAGCTTCTCTCGTAGGCCTGCCGTGCAGTTGCTCCGCAACAAATGTTAGTTACGGTCCCGCAAATAATCACGGTGTCCTTTCCCAGGTTCTTGAGAATAGTCTCAAGCGTAGTATCGTAGAAAGCTCCGTAGGAAGGCTTATGAATAACTACTTCGTCTTCCGTTGGCGCGAGCTCGTGCCAGACGCGGCCCTCGACGAAAGATGAGGACCTGTCCGCTTTCACCTCGGGATAGCGGCCGGGCATAACCGCGCCGGTTTTGGGACGGTCGAGGTAATTATGGGTCTTTGAATAAACGGTGAAGATAACGGGTATCTTTTTCGCCCTGCAGTGTTCTATAAGTCTTTTGATATGCGGAACTTGCCTGGTAGCCGCCGGAACCCAGTCGGGCGTCCAGTGTGGTTTGACGAACTCGTCCTGCATATCGATTACAAGCAAAGCGCACTTCTCCGGTACAATGTCGAATCCGGCGTCTCCTTCCTCGTACGCTTTTCTGGCCAGGTCGAGAACTTGCCGTTCAGTGTATTCCCCTTCCCGCATACGTCTAACTCCCCTTCGCAGATTAATTTTCTATTCAGTTAATTCTACCGCCGATTTCAATAACGTACGATATAAAATCGACCGCGTAGTCGCGATATAAAATTCACGATACGTACCCCAACTGTACCAACATCTCCCGCACGTCTTCTTCTTAGTCGCAGTACTCGTCGATCGCCTTCTTGACGCGGCGGAGGACGTGGTTGGCGCACTCGTCCTCGGAACGCCGTAGCCGACCAGCGTCACCATCTGCTGAATACGTTTATGTAAGTCGTCGTCTATCGGTATCGTTTTGGGCACGGTGCCCCTTGTCAGTCGGCAAGGTCGAAGGTCTCCAGGACCGAGCGCGTCCGGCGTTTGAGCACTGAACACCTCGACGATGAACGCCTCGGCCGACGGGTACCCGGCCATCTCGGCCAGCTTCTCGAACTCGGCGTACGTATCGTCTTCTGTGGTGAGTGTGGGGGGCATATAAATACAAGGTTCGGGTATTTCGGGTTTATAAAAAAACTAGACGGATCCTATGACTTTGCGCAACTCCAAAAGCGATTATTCGTAGATAAAACGCCTTTCGATAGGTTTCGAACCCCTTTTCCGCATTTCTTCAATAAACGTTTCAAATTTATAGAACTCGACGTTGTTATCTTTTAAGTATTTATAATTCTTATCCGCATCTAGATGGTCAATACGGTCGTTAGATGGCAACCAACCTTTCTTTCTTGCTTCGTAGGATAATAACCAATATTCACCGTATAGACCTTCTTTATCCATAACTGATTGCCAAAATTTACCGGTATCCAACGACTTTTTCGTAAGGTTTTTAGCCTGAGCATCTAAAGCCAATAGAGCTACGAAAGGGTCTTTTACAGATGATATCGCGTTCACGGTTCCTTTATTCATAGGGATTTTCCAATATATCAACGCGCAGATGGCCCACGTTATTTCATTAAACATTCCTCCTTTTACGGCTTCTTTTATTTTCGAATGCATTACATCGTCTATACTAGTCTTATCGATATTGTATCCGCATTGGTCATAGTAAAATAGAGTTTCGAATGCTATGGAAAATGAAGCGTTCTCTATCATTATACATTGAAGTATAAAACCTTGTAATATACTCCAATTATCCTTATGGATTTCTATATCTTTGAACCTCCCAATAGTATAATTAAGAACCCATTCGTTCGGGTAATTATTAGCAAGCTCGAAAGCGCGGTTGAAATACCGGATTAAATCGCTTTTTTGGCCGTCTTTCGTTTCCCTAAAGGTAAAGTGTCTTAGTTCGGAAATCCAAGGGGGTTCGAAAGGTATAGGTAGTTTAGCTATACTAGTTTTTAAAGGGTTGAGTTCCAATTCGAACTCTCTAAGGGTATCAGCAATAACAGTCAAACCTTCTTCAGCTTCGCTATACGTTTTAAAACCGAATTCATAATCGTCCATATGCCGGAACCCTTTTGAGAAAAGCCGTCTCCGTTTTTGCAAATGAGTATCTAAGGTTCATAATATAATTTCGGCGATAATTAAAGAAGTATCTGGTCCAATAGGAATACCTACGGTTTGCGTGTCCTGACAATCACGAACCGCTTTATCAATCCTATTTCCGAGTATGTTAGTTCTTCTTTTTGATTTAGCTTCCTTTTTACCGTGGATAGCCCAAGGTATGGAATGTGAATATACCGACGCGTAAAAACGAGAAATGTCGGTCTTAAGTATATACTTAGATCGGGCCCTATCATAGTTTCGAATACTGATTAAATCATAATGGCTGTATTCCCACGAAAGTGCACGGTAACCGAACTCATCAATGACGGGTATACTTTTAGACATCCTCGATTTATTATATCGGTCTTTTATCGTACTCCAGTTTTTAAATAATATTTCACATAAGCTCGAGTAAGGCACCGGATTAGGTATACCTATACGTCTACGATTAACGCCAAATCTCGGAACGTTATGGTTTATCAGTTTACCGTTTTCTTTCGAAATAGGGAAACTATCACTATTAGCGGTTTCCGCGAATTGCGCGGTAGTAAAAACCGGCGGTATTTCTTTTGGGAAATACCCGCTTAACAATAACCGTTTATATAACATTTATGCCGCTTTATCGTCACTATTTTAAAACGTTATTTTACGAGAATCGTGACTGAGTATTATGTTTTTTACTCCTCCTCCTCAAACTCAATATACCCCTCCTCTTCGATGAGCTCCTCTTCGGTCAGTTCATCCTCGTCCCAACCCTCGGGGCGTTCTTTGGGTCCGCCGAAGTAGAAGCTGACCGACGCCATGTGGGTGTCGCCCAGCATATCGTCCAGCCTGAGGGCGTAGTTGAAGTCGAAGTCCAGGAACTTGAACCCGGCGCCGAGGCGCGGCTTCCCGTCGCCCAGGGACCACCCGCCGCGGAGAGCGACCCGGGGTATCGGCGTCGCCTCGCCGCCCAGGTAAACGTCGTAGTACATCTCCCGCGTGAACTCGACTACGACGGCCCCTTTGCCGTACGAGCCGAGGTACGCGGCGGACCCGACCTCGAAGGTTATCGGCGGCGCTTCCCGAACGGCCTCGAACTCGAAGTTGGGCGCCACGAGGTTCCGGATTACGAGGCTGACCGAGAGCATATCCAGCGGCCGGTAAAGCCCGCCGAGGTCCAGGCCGAAGCCGTTGTCGCTGTTGTCGCCAATTTTACGGTTCACGTTCTTCAACGCGAAACCGAACCCGCCGTTCTTGCCGATGCTGTGAGCGTAAGCCAGATAGAAGGCGATGTCCGTGTCGGCGAACCGGCGCCCGGTCAGGCCCTTCTCGTTCGCTTCCCAGATTCCGCCGGCGCGCCCGACGGCCAGCCCGACGTCGAAGGTCCCGAAGGAGCCGATTTCGTCCTCGTCCACGTAGTAGGCGGTGGATAGCGCCACGTTGAAGGTGTGGTAGTAGATGTCGCCGACCGAACGGAACGGCACGGCCGACGAACAGCAGACCTCGCTTTTCTCGACCTGATAGAGCCCGGCCGGGTTCCAGTATGCGGCGGACGCGTCGTCGGCAACCGGGCCGAACGCCCGGCCCATCCCCTCGGCGCGGACGCCCAGGCCCCAGGAGGTGAACGCGTCGGGTTCGCCGCCGGGGTTTTGTTCGAAGGCCGAAGACGAAACCGCGAAGACGGCGGCGGCCGCGATAAGCGCTAGAATACGATTTGAGTTCATAATTCCCGCCTGTGTATTGTTCGCGGCGTTGGCGCCGGCCGCGGTTATCTTACGAACGTCAACGCGATGCCTATCGCCGCGGCATAGACGAACGATAATATCACGTCCAGATAGTATACGTCCCTGTATTGATTGCCGTCGTTGCTTTTAGACATTATGTGCGCCAGGCGGAGCCCTTCGCCCACGGGCGCGGTCAGGAAAAGGACCGAGTGGTAGCGCGCGCCCAGTAATATCGCCGTTACGGTGGCGGCGCGGGACAGGGCGCCGGTGAACTTCTCGTAGCCGAAGATGCCCCGGCCCGCGTAGTCGGACCGGAACGTCATCTTGACGAAGTATATCACGATAGTCCCGGCGAAGGTAGCGGCGACGTAGCCGATAAGGTAAAGGGGGAACGACGTGGAGAAGTAGTATCGGGCGACCGTTTCGGATAGAAACATCGGGGCGGCGCCGGCGGCGAAGAACGCCCCGGCGACGATCAGGATGAGGTGAACCGCCTGGTCGCCGAAGAACATCTGGATGTTCTTCTTGGATATGGTGTCGATGAAGTAGTGGAGCGCGTTCAGGACGACCAGCACGACCCATATCCGCCAGTTGTGAAGGTAGGGGATAAGGAATACGACGCCGACGACGAAGTGGATGGCGACGTGGAGTACGCCGCCGTACTTGTACCTGTACCTGAACGCGAAGACGAAGTTGGTCTGGAGCGGGTAGTCCGCGACCAGGAACGCGACGCAAAGCCAGAGGAAAATGTTTGTGAAGTTACCCATTGGCCCGTGACATGTCTCCGTTAGACGCCAAACTCGTCTTGTTAGACGCCGAACTCGTCTTTCATCTCGAGGTAGGTCATGAACCGCTCGAGGTCGTCAGGGTCGCGGATGAGCAGGTCGCCGGCGGACCGTTCTGCGACTTTCGCCCGAACGAGAGTCTCGAGTACTTCCTCAACGCGTTCCAACGGCAGGCCGGTCATATTCGACAGTTCGTCTATCGTTTCCTTCCAGGGTATTTTATACCCCTTTTCGCCCAGGGCGCCCCGTTTGGACATTAAAAGGACCAGGGTCCAGACCACTCTCGAGTGGATGTCCCGCATCAAGAGCGCCTTTATCTGCCGGTCGGCGTTGCGGAGCCGTTCGCTCATCTTCCGGACGATCGCCATAATTATCTTCGGGTTCGTCTGTATCTGGCTCTCGAATATCTCGTCGGAGAGGACGATTAGTTTGGATTCGGTCAGGGCGGTGGCGCCGGCGGACCTGGGTTCCTTGTCGATTATCGCCATCTCGCCGAAGAAGTCGCCGTCTTTCAGGACGGCCAGCGTGGCCTCCTTGTCGCGGACCCGCTTGTGGATGCGTATCTCGCCCTCCTGGATGATGAACATCGTTTCGCCGGTGTCGCCTTCGCGGAAGATGACTTCGTCGGGTTCGTAAACCCGGCCGTAACGTTTGAAAACCTCGTCGGTTACTTTCAACCCCATATCACAACCTCGCGGTATATTTATAGCCTTTTTAGATTTTCGGCGAGAAGGCTACCACAGGAATAAAGCCGTGTAAAGCGCGATATGTACCGACTTTAATTATGTAGTCACGATAGGCCGTTTTAGATCGCCGGGTGCCGGGGTTTCGTCCGCCCGGGGAACGCGGCGGCCAGCATCTCGGTCAGGGCTTTATCGTCGGCGAAGGAGAAAAGGCTGAACCCGTGCTCTTCGTCGATAGCGACGCGGACGCGCCAACCCTTCGGCTGCAGGAAAAGGTTGACGGGGCCTGCGGTCGGTTCTAGCGAGACGACCCGGCCGGG
>CBDUXC010000142.1:0-5780 GCA_965371065.1 uncultured bacterium | reverse complement strand
AACGCGTCGGATAAACCATTTCTTAAAAGCGTAAGGGACCTTAGACGCTAAAAACAAAAACGGGCTTATTACGTTAGTTGTCTGGATAACCAGCGAACCTCCGTTTTTAACACCCGGGCCGCCTCGGCGAAAAACGCGATAGGGTCGGATAGATGTTCTACTACAAATCGGGCGCTCAACGCGTCAACGCCTCCGTCAGCGAACGGTAGTCCGTAAACGCTACATTGGGCGAACCTACGGTCCCTTAAGCCCTCGTGAATCCCCACGTCTATACCTAATCGAACCCGGGCCGGTATCCGCTCGAGCCACCGGTTGTCGCCGCAGCCCAGGTCCACCCATACCCCGTCGGCGGGAACGTTCTCCCGCAGGAGACGGTCGTATATTTCCCACTGAAAACGATAATGGTAACCTCGACGTGCCAGGCGTGCTTGAGCCCACCGAAAAATACGCGCTTCTTTACCGTCGGCCATATATATTAAACGGGCGATACTAAGAAACCCTTAAGGTATTGTTAAACAAAAACGCAAATCGAAATAGTAAACTATTCATAATCGTCCACTGTTATACCCGGGTAGTGATTTACGCGGGTACTGTCGCCGTCCAAATATACGGCTATAAGGTCGAAGCGATAAGCAGGGTCAAGCTCGTCGGCCTCTTCGTTAAGGTAACCGAACGCGGCCTTGCGGACCCGGCCGAACTTGCGCGCGCTGAAGTTTAAACGGGGGTCGGGCGCGCCTTTCGTTCCCGACTTCACTTCCGCGAAAACGAAGCAGTCGCCGTCGCGGGCGACTATATCTATTTCTCCTGAACGAGTCCGATAGTTACGGGCTAATATTTCGTAACCGCTTGCTTTTAAAAAAGCTACCGCGGCGTCTTCGCCGCGTTTTCCTTTAGCCCATTTCCCGGTTTTAGTCATCAATTAGATAACGTTCTTATCGGCCCACAAAAGGTCTTGGAATTTGTAACTATAATCCGCTTCGTTGAACACTTCCTCTTGGCGCGCCGATATCAGAAAGAACGGATCGTGGATAAGGCCGGTTAAAAGTTCAAACGAATTATCTAGATCTCCGAGTTTCGCGCAAGTACAAGCCAGGCAATACGCGCTTACCCTGTCGTCGGGGTCCATTTCGAACGAGACCTGGTAACAGTCTTTCGCGTCTTCTATACGGCCCAGCGCTTCGTAGCTTTCGCCCAGCGCCCGCCAGATGTCGGGCCTTGCCGGTCGTATTTCGAGAGACCGCTGGTAAAGCATAACCGCTTCGTTGTACAGAGTCAGCTCGAATTTCAGGCGAGCGAGGTTGGACCATCCGCAGGCGAGTAAAGGCGCTTGCAATACGGATTTCCAATAATACTCTTCGGCTTTATCGTATCGGTAGGCCCTGTGGTAAGCCAGTCCTATTAAGTGCAGGCATTCCGCGTCGCCCTCGGCCATCGACAAAGCTTGTTCAAAGAACAGAACGGCAAACTTGGGCTCTCCTTCGCCCAGGGCTTTTTGCCCCATCTCGAAGAATTCCTGATACTTGTTCCAGCGTTGTTTTTCGGGGTTATCGTGTCGGTCGTCGTCCATATCTAACCTTGTCTAGGCGGATAACGCGTTTATGCTCTCCCTCACCGGACGGAACGTAAAACGATGGTGGGGCGTCGGTCCGTAACGTTCAAGAACTTCTTTATGACCCGCGGTCGCGTACCCTTTATGCTTATCGAAACCGTAACGCGGGTAAACGCCGGCGAGCCGTTCCATCATAGCGTCCCGGTATACTTTCGCAACTATTGACGCGGCGGATATCGCGGCGACTTTTACGTCTCCGCCTACTACCGGCGTCTGTGGTACACGCATCGGAATTTTCTTGTTACCGTCTACCAGAACGTACTGCGGTATTACCTCCATCCTTTCGACGGCTCTGGCCATCGCTAACAGCGCGGCGTTCAATACGTTTTTCTCGTCTACAACGCCGGCCGAAGTAATGCCTAAACCGACGGCCGCCGCTTTTTCAAGTATTATACTACATATTTCCGTACGTTGCAAGGCCGTCAACGATTTTGAGTCGGCGAGACCGCGTATATCAACGTCGTCGAGTAATACGACCGCCGCCGCGACTACCGGTCCGGCGAGCGCTCCTCTTCCGACTTCGTCGACGCCGGCCACGAAAAAAAAACCTCCGTTCACGGCGTCGCCGGGATAAGGTCCCGCCTTATCCAAGACGCCGAGTAACGAAGGTTCGATATAAGTAGCTGCGCTGTCCATCGCCGACACTACTCCCTTTTTATCGGCGAACTAAAACGTTTATTAATCCGAATTATATATACGGGCCGTTAGAAATCAAGCCTCTTTAGGCGCGTCTTCTTCCGTTTCTTCTCCTTTTATTTCATCGTCCTTCACTTCGGGTTCGGCTTCTATTTCCCCTTCCGGCTGAACTTCCGCTTCTCCGTCTTCCTCGGGAGCCGTCTTCTCGGACGGTTCGGCTATTTCCGCCTCGGCTTCGGGTTTCTCGTCGTCCGCCGATTCACTTTCCGCGGCCGGCTCCTCGACTTCCTCGACGACGGCGGGTTCCGCTCCTAACGCCGCTTCGGCCGCCCTGGCGGTTTCCATCTCTTCAGCGGTCATAACGCGTTCGCGTATACGAGCCTTTTTACCGACCCTCTTTCGCAGGTAGTACAGCTTAGCGCGGCGTACGTCGCCCTTCCGTATTATTTTTATACCGACGATCCTGGGCGAGTGAAGCGGGAATATCCGCTCGACGCCGACGCCCGACGATATCTTACGGACTGTAAAGGTCTCGCGCACACCCTTGTGTTTACGCGCTATTACAGTACCCTCAAAGTCCTGTACACGGGTCTTCTGACCATCGATAATCTGTACGTTTAAGCATACTGTGTCGCCGACGACGAAGTCGGGGATTTTAGACCGAAGTTGGCTTCTTTCCAGTTCTTTAACTATTTGACGCATTTCCACTTACTCCTGATTCTGATATCGCCGGCCGTGGCGCCGGCGTCCCTATCTCTTATAAACCGATTATTTTAACTTGTTTAGCCGCGTCGATTGAAAACCCTGTCGACGTATATAGCAACCGCCGACCGTACGGGCAAGTGGTAAAAATCTCCCGGCCCGCGTATCGGTTCCAAAACCGCGTCGGCGGCCATCAGTATATCTTCCGTCAGCCCGTAACCGGTCCCGAAGAGCAGCAGTACGGGCTTTCCGTCGGCCGCGTCGAAGAGCTTTTCCGCCGAAACGGTCTCCCGTTCCCACCTGGCGGTAGTCCCAACTACAAACGGTTCGGCGCCTTCCCGTACCGCGACATCTTCGTACGCGTCGCTTAACGAATCCACTAACCCGACTATACCGACCGCTTGCTTCCGGTGAGGTCTATGTTCGCCGCCGACGCCCTCGGTCCAGTGGTGGATTACCTCGCTGATAAGGGCTTTCTGCGATTCGAACGGATTGGTCAGGTACAAGTTTTTTACGCCGTAAGTCAACCCGATCCGGCCCATATCGTGCAAGTCAAGGGGCGTTATACACGTCGCTACGATTTCGCCGTAACGATTGTAAGTCGGGTAGTGAACCAGGACTAAATATAACGCGGGTTCCGCCAATCCGTATATTTATACCACTAAATCTCGTTCTAACCGTCAGGTCGGTTTGTTTCTTCTTCCCCATACAATAAATCGGGCCTTAGCCGTTTGGTCCGTTCCAGCGCTTGTTCGCGGCGCCACTTTTCAATCGCCGCGTGGTCGCCCGAGAGCAGTACGTCCGGGACCCGCATCCCGAGATATTCTTGGGGCCTCGTATAGTACGGATGGTCGAGCAATCCGGTCGTGAAGCTGTCGGTCGCGGCGCTGTCCTCGTCGCCCAGCGCACCCGGCTGGAGCCGGGCTATCGTGTCGATAAGCGCTAACGCGGCCACCTCACCGCCGCTGAGCACGAAGTCCCCTACCGATATCTCCTCGTCAACCAGGGCGAGCCGGACCCGCTCATCGACCCCCTTATAACGACCGCAGAGTATTATCAAGCGCTTTAATCCGGCCAGTGCCTGAACCCGATTCTGGGTCAGCGGCCGCCCCTGAGGCGTGAGGTATACCCTATGCCCTTGTCCGTGTTCCGTTTCTATAGCTTCGACGCACCGGAAGAAGGGTTCGGGCTTCATTACCATACCGACGCCGCCGCCGAAAGGGTAATCGTCAACTCCTTTGTACTCGCCTTCAGCGTAATCCCGAAGGTCGTGGGCCCGTACTTCTAAAAGCCCGTTTTTGATGGCGCGCCCCAGGACTCCGAAACCCAACGCCGCGTCGAAAAACCCGGGGAATATGGTAACGACGTCTATCTCCATCGGTTCATTCCCACGGGATGTCCCGGATTATAATACGGTCTCCGGGCGAAACCGAAACGACATGAGCCCGGGCAAGCGGGACCAAATACTCGCTTCCGTCCCTGTCTATTACCAGAATATCGCTCCCGGCGGTCTCGATAAAACCGGTTACCCGTCCGATTAAATCCCCATCGTCGTCGTAAACCGACAGCCCGTCCAGCTCGTACGCGTAGAATTCATCCTCGCCGAGCGCCGGCAACGTTTCGACCGGCATTAATATACCCGCGCCTTTAACCCCTTCGGCCGCGGAACGTTCGTCTATTCCCGATAACTTGTAAAGAACGCCTTTGGGGGTACGGCGAAAGCTCTCTATTATAATCGGTACGTCGCCGCTTTTAAGTCTCAAGAAGCCTTCGGACCCCGGCTCAAAGTCCAATACGCCGTCGGTAACGTCGTCGCACATTACTTCCCCCTTGACCCCGTGGGGACGCCTGATCCATGCCACGACGACTAGCGATACGTCCTCGTTCACCGGTTAATCGACTACTCGAGGATCTCCAGAACGGCGCGCTTTTCATTCTTCATCGCGACCGCGTTCAGGATGGTCCGTAGGGCCCGCGCCGTACGCCCGTTCTTACCGATGATCCGGCCGATATCCTCCGGCGCCACGCCAAGTTCGACAATAAGGGTCTTCTCGCCCTCTATCTCGCTGACCGCGACCGCGTCCGGATTCTCTACCAGGTGCTTGGCGATGTATTCGATTAAATCCTTCATTTAGTATCCTCCCGGTTTCCGGTTTTGGTTCTACGTTTCCGATATAATCCTGAACTTGATTTACATACATCGTCGACCGGCGCAAACCGGCGCAAGCAATTACCTACGTTGTCATTTAACCGCCTTTGCCCTCGTCTCGGCGAATTTTTGCATTACCCCGGCCCGGGAGAGTATGTTCCTGACGGTGTCGGACGGCTGTGCGCCGACGCCTAGCCAGTATAAAGCCCGTTCCTCGTCGAGGACCGTTTCCGGCGGGTCCTTATGGGGATCATAATGCCCTATTTTTTCTATAAACCGGCCGTCGCGTTTCGCCCGCTTGTCGGCGATTACGATCCGGTAAAAAGGTCTTTTCTGAGAACCCATCCTCATTAATCTTATGCTTACAGCCAAGTCCTACCTCCTGCTGAACAGCCCTAGTATCTGAAACCGGTTCAAGCGATACGTATAACGTCCGTTCCCTACTGGATTAATCTTTTTAAATCCTCTATCGCCGCCCGCGGGTCCGCCGCGCCGAAGACAGCGTTACCGGCAACGACGACGTCAGCTCCGGCTTCCGCGACCCGGGTCGCGTTTTCCGGTTTAACGCCGCCGTCGACCTCTAAAAGGCACCGGCCGGATAAGCCTGCACCATCAATAGCCCGTCTCGCGTCCTCGATTTTCGCGTAAACCGGTTCGATGAACGATTGACCGCTCCATCCCGGG
>CBDUXC010000141.1:0-5797 GCA_965371065.1 uncultured bacterium | reverse complement strand
GTGAGCATATGTTCGTCCAGCCGGTTCCGCAGTTCGTTGAGCATTATACCGACTATCGTGCGCAGGTGGTCCTTGTTGAGCGGGTGGAAGACGATGATCTCGTCGAGGCGGTTCAGGAACTCCGGGTTGAAGAGCCGCTTGACCTCGCCCATCACCGACTTCTTCATATCCTCGTAGTTCTGTTCCTCGGTGGTGGCGCCGAAGCCGATGCCGCCGCCGTCCTTGATGAGCCGGGAGCCGATGTTGGACGTCATTATCAGGACCGTGTTGCGAAAGTTCACGGTCCGGCCTATATTATCGGTCAGGCGCCCGTCCTCCATCACCTGCAATAGTATGTTGAAGACGTCGGGGTGGGCTTTCTCGATTTCGTCCAGCAGAATGACCGAGTAGGGCTTTCGGCGTATCTTCTCGGTAAGTTGGCCGCCCTCGTCGTAACCGACGTAGCCGGGCGGCGCGCCCACGAGCCGCGAGACCGAGAACTTCTCCATATACTCGGACATATCGACCCGGACCAGCGAATCCTCATCCTCGAACAGGAACTCGGCCAACGTTTTCGCCAGCTCGGTCTTGCCCACGCCGGTCGGGCCGAGAAAGACAAACGAGCCTATGGGTCGCCGTTCGCTCTTGACGCCGGTACGGGACCGGCGTATCGCCTTGGTTATCGCGCCTATCGCCTCGTCCTGACCGACGACACGCTTGTGAAGCTCCTCCTCCATATTGATGAGTTTCTCGAACTCGTGCTGCTCGAGTTTGTATACCGGAATGCCGGTGGTTTTTGAGACGATGTAGGCCACGTCGTCCACGGTCAGGACGTTTTCTTCCTGTTCCGTTAACGATTTCCAGCGCTTCCGGGCTTCGTCGATTTTTTCGCGCATGGTCCGTTCCCGGTCGCGGTAACGGGCCGCCGTCTCGAACTGTTGCTTGTCGATAGCCTTTTCCTTCTCGACGGACAAGTCCGCCAGTCGAGCCTCGAGTTCCTTTATATCGGGCGGAACGACCGAGTGCCTGAGCCGGACCATCGCGCAGCCCTCGTCCACCACGTCTATGGCCTTATCGGGTAAGTACCGGTCCGAGATGTACCTGTCGGCGAGCCGTGCCGAGGCGACGATAGCTTCGTCGGTAATATTTACCCCGTGGTGCTCCTCGTACCGGTCGCGAAGCCCGTTTATTATCTCGATTGTCTCCTCGACGGTCGGCGGGTCCACTATAACCGTCTGAAACCGGCGTTCCAGAGCGCCGTCCTTCTCCACGTGCTTTCTATACTCGCTCAGGGTCGTGGCGCCGATACACTGGATTTCGCCACGGGCCAGGGCCGGTTTCAGGATGTTGGACGCGTCTATCGCGCCCTCGGCCGCGCCGGCGCCCACGATCGTATGGAGTTCGTCTATGAAGAGTACCAGGTCGTCGTTCTTGCGGAGTTCCTCCATTATCATCCGCATCCGCTCTTCGAACTGGCCGCGGTACTTGGTCCCGGCGACGACGCCGGCCAGGTCAAGGGTAACCAGGCGGCGCCCGGCCAGAAGCTCCGGCACGTTGTTTTCGACGACCTTGCGGGCCAGTCCCTCGATGATGGCGGTCTTACCGACGCCCGGTTCGCCGATGAGGACCGGGTTGTTCTTCTTGCGCCTGCAGAGTATCTGAACGACCCGTTCGATTTCGTCCTCCCGGCCGATGACCGGGTCAAGCTCGTTCTCGCGGGCCAGGGCCGTAAGGTCCCGGCCGAACTCGTCCAGGACCGGCGTCTTGGTCTTGCGTTTGCCCTGGCGTACGGCCCTTTCGGCCGAGCCGATATGGTTTAATACTTCCTGCCGCAGTTCCTCGATATCCAAACCCAGGTGGGACAGAACCTTTATCGCGACGCCTTCGCCCTCGCGAACGATGCCCAGAAGCAGGTGCTCGGTGCCGACGTAGTTGTGGTGCAGCAGCCCGGATTCCTCTACGGCGTAGCCAATAACAGACTTCGCCCGGGCCGTGAACGGCACGTCGCCTACTATCTTCATACCGCCGCCGGGCGCGACTATCTTCTCCACCTGGCGCCGGACGACCTCCAGGGGCAGACCGAATTTTTTAAGGGCGTGGGCCGCGCCGCCTTCGCCCTCGCGGACCAACCCGAGAAGGATGTGCTCGGTCCCGACCATGTCGTGGTGGAGCCGTGTCGCCTCCTCCCGGGCCAGTAGTATCACCTTCCGCGCTCTCGCGGTAAATTTATCTAACATATATTTATCTCCGTGCTTTTCGTCGTATTATTAACGGGTAAACCTCAGTAAGTACCCGTTGTTCTCGTTCGTCCCACGTTTATAATAACACCATTTCGGACCGTTTTCAAGGGAGGGTTTCGCCGTTAAATTTCGTTCAATACCCCGTGCTCGAGAAGTAACGTCCGCCCGCAGCGCGCGGCCAGCTCCCGGTTGTGGGTCACGATTACGAACGTCCGCCCGAGCCGGTCGTTCAGCTCGAAGAGGAGGTCGTGGAGCCGTTCCGCCGTCCGCTCGTCCAAGTTCCCGGACGGTTCGTCGGCCAGCACCGCCGCCGGCTCGGCGACCAGCGCCCGGGCGACGGCGGCCCGTTGCCTTTCCCCGCCGGAGAGTTTCGCCGGCCGGTGGGTTACCCGTTCGGCCAATCCTACGTGTTTCAGATACTTGCGAGCTTTCTTCTCGGCGTCGCCGGGCGATACCCGGGACACCAATAGCGGCAGCATAACGTTTTCCAACGCCGTGAACTCGGGCAGTAGGTGGTGGAACTGGAAAACTAAGCCGACCTTCCGGTTCCGGACCCGGGTCCGGGCCGCGTCGCTCAGCTCGAATATATCCACGCCCTCAATCTCTACTCGTCCGGACGTGGGCTTATCCAGACCGCCGAGCAGGTTCAAGAGCGTCGTCTTCCCGGCGCCGGACTCGCCGGTTACGGCGACGGTCTCGCCGGCGTCCACCGCCAGGTCAACACCAAGGAGTATTTTAAGCTCCCGGTCGCCCGACTGGTAGTACTTGTGAAGCCCTTGAGCGGTTATTATCTTCGCGTCGTTATTCATACTGTATAGCCTGGACCGGGTCGAGCCGGGCCGCCCGGAGGGCCGGGTATATCGTCGCGAGAACGGTTATCCCTATCGCGACCACGCAGATGATTATAACGTCGCCGGCTTCGATTACGACGGGCATCGTCTCGAGGCCGTAGAGTTCCGCCGGGACGC
This sequence comes from uncultured bacterium, assembly GCA_965371065.1. Taxonomy (GTDB): domain Bacteria; phylum RBG-13-66-14; class B26-G2; order WVWN01. The sequence goes on along the minus strand of CBDUXC010000141.1, from coordinate 2,610 downwards.
TGACGAACTGGTAGCGGTCGAGTAGATAGGACAATACCAGCCCTAGTACGAGACCGAACGCGGTCCCCACCAGGCCGATGACGAGGCCCATCGCGATAAAAATCCGGACGACGGCGGACCGGGTCGAACCCATCGCTTTCAGGATACCGATTTCCCGGGTTTTCTCCATCACGACCATAATTAACGTCGAAAGTATGTTGAACGCCGCCACGATAACAATAAGGGCCAGGATGACGAACATTACCGTCTTCTCCATGGCTAGAATAGTAAACAGGTGCTCGTGGGTTACGGTCCAGTCGCTCGCGTAGTACGGGAAGCCGACGGCGTCGTGTATCTCGTCTGCGATTTCCGGCGCGTCGAAGACGTCGTCCACCTTGACCTCTAAGCCGTTCACCTTGCCCTCTATTCCCAGAAACTCCTGGGCCTGTTTCATACCGACGATACAAAGCGTCGAGTCGTACTCGTACATCCCGATATCGAATATCCCCACCACCCGGAAGTTCTTCATCTTCGGCGGGACCGGCGCGATCGGGTTCCAGATAAGCTGGGGCGATATCAGCGTAACCGTATCGTTCAGGTCCACGTTCAGGTTTTCGGCCAGCTCGGCACCCAGCACGATTCCGTCTTTGGGCGCGGGGCCGTGAAGAGTCATCGGCGGTACGCCCTCGTCGTCGCCCACGGTAAGGGTCATCGAGCCTTTGACCAATCGGTCCCCGATGTCGGAGACTTCACGGTTGAGTTCCGGGTCCACACCCCGGACGGCGACGCCTATGCTGTCGTCCTTCGAGCTGAGGATACCCTCGGTGAAGACGAAGGGCGCGACGCCCACTACGCCGTCGACGGCCCGGACCTTCTCGGCCATCGTCTCGTAGTTGGCGATGCCCTGGTGGTCAACGTGGTAAACCTGGACGTGGGCCGTGGTTCCGAGAATTTTGTCCCTCATATCCTTCTCGAAGCCGTTCATTACGCTGATGACGATGATGAGGGCCGCGACGCCCACGGCGACGCCGCCGACGCTTATCAGCGTGATGACCGAGAGGAAGGTCTCCTTCCCCTTGGCGGTCAGGTATCTCAGCGCGACGAACAGCTCGAAGTTGCGGCGGAACATTATCTCTTTGACGTGGTTATGCGCTTATAAGTTAAAACGGTTACGGGGTTTTCAGGGTTTCGAACTTCTCCAACGGTTCCCCGCCGGCCCGCGTGTAAACGTCGTACGCGGCGACGGCGGCCTCGATTTTGCCGACGGCCAGATAATACTCGGCCAGGAAGTAGTTGGCGATCGGGTCGCCGGGCGTAAGCTCGACCTCGGCCAGCAGATGCTCGCCCGCCAGGCCGAGGTCTTCGTCGTACAGGTAATAGCGTCCCAGGAGTAAGTGGGCGCCCGTAATCCTCGGGTTCAGTTTGAGCGCTTTCTCTGCCGCGTCGACGCCCTCGTCCGCGTCGCCGATTTGCATCGAAAGTTCGGCGCGGCGGAGCCACGTGTCGGCGTCGTCCGGGTCTATCTCGAGCGACCGCTTATATGCAGTTCGGGCCGAAGTATATTTCTCGGCGGCGGTGTATGCAAGGCCCAGCTCGCGCCAGTAGTCGGCCCGGTCCGGCGCCGCTTCGACGGCCCGGTGAAGATAAAAGACCGCCTCGTCGGCGCGCCCCCGGCTGTTGAACGCAGCGCCCAGGTTGTAGTTGTTGGCCGGGTTCTCCGGGTCCAACGCCACCGCCATCTCGAAGGCGTCCAGGGCCGAGTCGGGCAGGTTATGTTCCTCGTAACAGATACCCAGCAGCCTGTACGGCGGCGCGTACGAGGGTTCGTGTTCCGTCGCCTTCGCCAGGTACTTTATCGCGGCGTCGTACTTCCCTGCTTCGAAATAGTACTTCCCGTAGCGATAGTACGACTGCGCGAAGCCGGCCTCCGGGTCGCCGCCGGGAAGGCGCCAGAGGCTGAAAGCGAAACCGGCGATAACGATTACCGAGACAACGGCGGCGGCCTTCCAGCGTTTCTTCGCGTACAATCCGACGAGCCAGACGGCGCCGCCCGCCGCAATTACGACCAGAACCGGTAGCGCCGGCAGTCGATACCGGGAAGTTACGAAGAACGCGATTACGGAGACGGCGTAAGCGCCGGCGTAAACTAACAGAAACCACCGGGCCGGGGTTCGTTCCGCGAACGTCAAAACTATCCCGGCCAGGCCGAAGGCGAAGACCAACCCGAACCACGGCGGAACCCACCGGTGGAACGGCGTAACGAACCGCATAAAGTAGTAGTCGGCGTTCAGGCTCACTTCCAGGTTGTTGGTAAACAGCCGCGCCTTCTGCCAGTATAGCCGGACCGCCCACCAGGGGTCGTTTCGGAGCCGGTCCAGCCCCCGGGCGAACCAGTAGTTGCTGACCGCCGACGGCTTCATCTCGCGGCCGGTCGCCGCTTCGGCGATTTCGGTAGCCGCCGTCACGTTCAGGGTTTCCGGTCGCCCGGAGATGTCGAAAGGCGTACGGTAAACGCCGGCGGCGCCCGGGCCGTTGCCGATGTAGAAGTTTACGCCGCCCTGGGACGATATGGGTACGAGGTCGTGCGCGACGACGGCGTTGCGGATTGTTGTTAACGCTATAAGTAAAATA
>CBDUXC010000140.1:0-5827 GCA_965371065.1 uncultured bacterium | reverse complement strand
TCTTCGCGCCGTTGTACCGCCACTCGAAGTAGGCGCGGACCGTCTCGTCCGACGGGCGTACTTCGTACGGGTCGGGGAGTCCCACCAGATTGGGCCCGATGTAGATAGTGTGGGCGAACACGGTCCCCAGGTCTTCGGCGAGTTTCGCAAGGCTCTCGAACGTGGGCCAGGTATCCTCGGAAACCTCGTGCTTGAGCTGTATCGGGACGCCCCGGTCCCGGAGCCGCTTTACCGCGGCGACCGTGGCGTCGAAGGCCCCCGGCAGCCTGACGAACGCGTCGTGGACCGCCGGGTCGCCGGAGAACATAGTCGTCTCTATGAACACCGGCCCGAGGTCGGCGATGTAATCGGCCGTTTCGTCGTCCACGTGGGTAAGGTTCGTGAAAAGGCGTAGACCCAACTTCAACGACTTTACCCTGTCGGTAACGACGCGCCAGTCGGGCCGGAGCATAAATTCGCCGCCGGAGAGCGCCGCGAACATTATGCCTTCGTCCGCCGCTTCGGAGAATACGTCGGCGAAACGTTCGGCCGGAAGCTCCCGGGAGCTGTCCATCCCCCGGATGTAGCAGTGGCGGCAGGCCTGATTGCACCGATACGTGAGCTCGACCATCGTCGACATCGGCCGGGTTTCCTCGTACGAAAGACAAGCCATTCTGTGGTGCAGGTCTTCTGCCATAATACCGAAAAAACCGGCTCTCGGCCGGCCTTTAGTCCAGGGTTATTATCCCCTTCTCCTCGAGCTCTCGGAGGAACGCGTCCAGGTCCGCGGCGGCTACGTCCTTTCCGACGTCGAACTCTTCGACCAGTCCGTCGAGTATCCCGTCGCGGTCGGCGCCCTTTTCTATCGCTTCAAATATGTAGACGCCCGACTCCCTTATATTGTGGAGCGTGGCGTCGCCGGTCGTCAGGAGGAAATATTCTTCGCCGACCCGCCGTGCGACGACGTCGTCCGTAACGAGTTCAATGCGCATATTAAGATTTGAATATAGGTTTAATTATATAGCCAGTGCATATCTCGTCGTCCGGCGATTTCCTAAAAAACTGGCAGCCGGTAAACATCATGAAGTCTGCGCAAGGGCCCGGTATTGTTAGGGAAACATCGCAATCGCTCGACGTAAGAGAAAAGACTCGACTGCTCGCGACGACCGGTTTCCTATAGGCGTTTTTTGAGGTCATATAGTACTCTCCTACCGGTACAGCGTTTTTATACGCCTGTAAAACGTCTTTTATTTTTCGAGTTCCAACAGCTTGTCGAACGCATTACTTAGTCTTTAACGAGTTCTATCCGCATATCAGGACTTGAAAATCGGCCTATCCGGCGGTATTGAGCACGTGAGTTCTCCGGGCGATTTCCTCCAGAAATCGCATCCCGTGAACATTAAGTTTTCGCAAGGGCCGGGTAAAGTAAACATAACGTCGCAACCGTTCGACGTAAGTGAAAATACTTGATTACTCGCGACGACCGGTTTTTTGTAAGCCTTTTTCTCCGTCATACAGTACCCTCTATGCGGCGTTCTATTTTATCGATGTTGCCCAGGATGTCTCGTTGTTCCAGCGTTACGCCGACCTCGAAGACGGCGGCGTTTTCCGCTATTCCGGATACGCGTTCGAACGCGTCAGCTTTCATATCGGCCGTCGCGAAGGCTCCCAGGAATACGTTTTTTTCGAGTTCTCTTAGCCCGTCGGCCGGGCTCATCGGACGTACGTACGGCCGGCCGCTTTTTTTATGAAAGAGTATCGCCCGAACCGGGTAGTTCTCGTCAAGGTTTTTAATCGGTTCGATGGCCCGTACCGGGGACCGCCATACCAGGAGTTGGCCCGGGTTCTCGACGAAGTTGAACTCGTCGGATAACACCGGTAACGTGTCTTTCAGCATCCGGCCGATGGTACTCTTTCCGCTTTCGGCCGGACCGCAGGATACGTACGCGTACCCGTCGAGTACCCAACTAACCGAATGGAGCATTAAGAAACCCTGTTCGGCGCCCAAACGGAAGACCACCTGCCTTAAAAGCGTGTCGAGGTTCGTAGATTGTACGTCGGTAATAAATACTTGACCCTCGCCCCCGCCGAAGTCGATTTCGCCGTATAACGCCGGGCCGGCGAAACGGGCGCGAGCTCCGTCGAAACTATATTCGATGCCGCCTATCGTGCCGTCCGGGTTCTTGATAGCTCCGCGGGCGCTTTTCGGGTTCCTTTCGTCGATTTCGAGTAATAAACGGTAGTTCCCGGGTTTATCTTTTTCGTTCGTAACGGACCCGTTGTACTCGTCCCGGGCGTACCGTTCGGTAAAATCGCTTTCGGCTTTTATCACGAACCCAAGCCGGCTCGGGCCGATAAGGTATTCGGTCATCGTCCTAGCGGTACAGCGATTTTACGTGCCCGAAGGACGCGGGTTCGATGTTTACGAACTCGCTGCCGGACCAGTCTATACTGAGATGATACAGAGTTTTCGACTGGCCCATAAGCATCCAGAGGTCCGTGTCGCTCCCGGCGAAGGTCAGGCCGCCCCACCACGAATCGCCGGGTATGTCCAGCTTGAACTCTTCGCCGTCGTATAATGTGCCGTCGGTGTCGTAGAGGTAGGTCCACGCGTCCTTGTTCCCGACGTTAAAGAGGTAATCGCCCCCTTCGTGCTGCGTATAAGCTAACCCGTCGGGCAATTTCGCGTACGACACCCAACTGTTAATCAAATCGCCGGTCGCCGGGTCCACGGAACCCAGAAAAGGATAACCCTGTTTGTTGTTCGAAAGGTAAAAATACGTACCGTCCCAGGTTATATCGGCCGGGTTGCTGTTAGCGCCCGAGAACGGTTGCGGTAATGGAAGTTCTGAAAGGATACTTCCGTCTGCCGGGTTAACCTCGTATAACTTTTTCCCGGCGCCTATCGTGATTATCCATAGCGACGTTCCGTCAAAGGTTACGCCCAAGAGTAAAGCCGACGGCGGTGGTTCAGGGGTAAGGGTCAACGTATTTACGATCGAACCGCTCGACGGGTCAACGACCAGTACGGTTTGATCGAGATACTCGGTAATATAGAAGAAAGACCCGTCGTAAGCGAGGCCGTACGGAATATTACCGTCTATCGGAAACGATTCGACTACTTCGTCCGATACGGCGAAAGCCGCCGCGGCCGACATCAGAAGCAACGCGGCGAACGTAAACGACCTGAGCATAATTACCACCCTGCCTGTTCTTTATCCCTTAAGTACCGACGTGCGGTCTATCGGAACATCGATTTTATCACGCCAAGCGACTTCTCCTGGATGTTTACCGGCGTGTGGTCGTCGATAATTTGTTCCGCGTAGCCTCTCGCTATTTCGTAATTATCGAAAAGGTTACCCATATTGTCGGCGCCGATCAAAGCGAAGGTGTACCTGAAGGTCTGGCACCTGGTCAGGGAATGCGGGCCTTCGCCGACGAGAACGCACCAATAGCTTTCTTCGGAGTCCACGCCGTTGAAGTCGTGCTCGCCGTTGGAGAGGAGCGTATAGATTTCCGCATCGTCGGACATTCCGATGTATTTTTCAAAGTTGACGGAACTGGAACCGGGTTGTTGCGGGAAGTAGGCGAGGCCGACAACCGGGTCGTCTTCGCCGCCCGGGTCTTTGTATATGGCCATGTCATGGGCTGCGTCGTAGGTTACGACGTCGTCGTTGAAGGTTTCATACGGATTATGGAGTATCTGCAGCCACGTCACGACCCCGGCGTATATGTTCGGGGTCGTCCCCTGGCGGAGGCTCTTCACGTAGCAGTCGACGACCACGAAGTCCTCCTGCGGGTAAACGTGGGCCGAGACCTCGAACTCCGGGTCGCCCATCCGCACCGTGTCGCTGTTGGAGAAGACGACTACGTGGTGCCCGCCTTCGGTGTACGCCCTTTCGACGGTCCAGTCGGGCTGGCCGTCCGGATAGCCTTCGTATGGGTCCGCGACGTAAGCCGACGAGTTACCTACTACGAACTCGCCGCTGCGGAGGAAGTTTATGTCCGCCGGCATAGCTTCGGTGCGGCCCCAGTCCTCGGAGCCGTAAATGTAATCCTGGTCGTCGTATTTATAGCGGAACGTATTCCACGGTTCGTCGTCCGGGTCGTCGGGTTCAAAACCGTTTTTGTAGACTACGTCGGATCCGTTAACTATAACCTGGAAGCCGTCTATATAGATACCGTCCTCGAAGCCGTCGGGGTTGTCAGTGTCGGACCTGAAGACGAACCCCAGGTAAACGTCCTGCCCCGCCAGGGACGTTATGTCGGCGGTTTCGCCGGGGACCCAGCTCAGGGAGTCTCCGGAGTAATACCAATTGTCCGAATCAGGTTGCCCCCGTTGACCCGTACCGGGTTGGGTAGATGTTGCACGCAGGTTCTGCCATATTTCTTTATTGTCGTCGTCGGGCGTTTCGGTGGCGTAGACGAGTTCGCAGCCGTCGCGATAGTCCTCTATGTCCCATTTGGCCGCGTATTTGATTTCGATGCTATATACGCCCCCGCTCGGTAGCGATATCGGATTAGGCGTACACGTCGCCGTATAAACCATATATTCGTAATCGTAGAGCGACGGGCTGTCGGTCCACGAGTAGTTGCCGTAGTAGTGCTCCGGGTCCGTATACACGTCCAGGTTGTAGTGGAAGCCGTAGTCCTCGACGAAGCCTATCCCGCCGTGGATGCCGTAGTCCGAATACACCAGGTAGCAGTTGGCGCCCTCGGCCGTGTACCAACCTTTGGGGTCGCCGCCGCCCGAGGAGCTCAGAACGAACCCGCCGGGCGCCGCAACGACCGTCGACGCGGGCGCCTTCGTTACCGGCTTCGGGGCCGCGGGCGCAGAGGTAATCGCCGCGGGTGCGGCCGCCAGGGCCGCCGCCGCGGCCGTCAGCACGATTATATATAACAGTCCGCCTTTATACATAGTGGAACCTCCCGGTTGAGCCGGGTCAACTGCCGACTAATTTGCTCGCTTTTGTGCTATTAACATTCTACACGAAGAACGCGCGTAAGTCAAGGGGGAAGCGAGGGTTTTTTGTAACGGTTATATTGAAGCCGGACGCGAAATTCCACGATTAGAGAACGATAAACCTTGACCCGCCGGTTCCGTGATGTTACGTTTCGCCCCGGCGTTTTGAGCTATGGCTGAGCTGAAGCTGTACTATATGGACGACCCGTTTCTGCGGGAGACGTCGGCGGAAGTCGAATCCGTTGACCGGGACCTGGTCGAATACTGCGAGCGGATGTACGGTTTTATGGAGGCGCTCCGGGGCGCCGGGCTGGCCGCGCCCCAGGTCGGGCGCCTGGAGCGGTTCATCGTCGTCCACCGCTCGATTCTTTCGCCGGCCGGCGACGAAGTGCTCGTCAATCCCGTAATTACGTTCGAATCGGACGAAATGATAGCCGACGAGGAAGGCTGTCTCAGCTTCCTTTCGGTAACGGACAAGGTTACGCGACCGGCGGCCGTAACCGTCGAGTACGTCGATTTGGCTGGCGGAGCGAAGAAGATGGAAGCCGAAGGGCTTCTCGCCCGCGCGATACTTCACGAAATAGACCACCTTAACGGCGTGCTTTTCATGGACCACCTCAGCCGTCTTAAACGGAAGCTGTTGAAGAACCGGGTCCGGAAGAAGCTTCGCGAGTTGGAAGTCGAGGGTAAGGCCGGGCATATTAAAAGATAACGGGAAAGGGGGAAGCGGAAAGTGGCATTTAAATTGAGGCTAATACCACGCGAAGAGCGGTTCTACGATATGTTCGAGGAGCAGGCGAAAATCGTGGCCGAAGCGGGCATGTTGCTATACGACCTTTTCGACAAGTTCGACGATTGTTTTGCGGGAGCGAATAGTGGCGGTAA
>CBDUXC010000139.1:0-5862 GCA_965371065.1 uncultured bacterium | reverse complement strand
GGTAAGCATGAGGCCGCCGGTTCGACCCCGGCACCGGGCTTAGATTAATTTATCGACAACCCCCCCCCAATAATAGAGTTGGGTCCCTTCGGGGACCTGGCTCGTTTTAAAGGCCGGCAGCCGGCTTTTAAAGGCCGACCGACGGCCGTTCCTCAGTCGTCGAAGTAAGTAGCCGCCCCGTAGTACCGTCCGTCCCAGTACGGAATCGATACGGGCGTAATCGTAACGCCCGCTTCCGACGATTCGGCGTGCAGGAAATTACCACCGCCGGCCCAGAGCCCTACGTGGGACACGCCTTTCGCGTAAGTCTCGAAGAATATAAGGTCGCCGGGCCGCAGTTCCTTTCGTTTAATTTTACGGGCTTCCTTGTATTGGTCTTTGGCGCCCCGCGGTATTTCGATACCGTTCTCGGCGAAGATAGTTTGCATTAAACCGGAACAGTCGAACCCGTTGGGCCCGATTCCGCCCCATACGTACGGTTTCCCCAGGTACTTCTTGCCGGATGCGATAACGTCCGCGCGCATATCGCCGACGTCGCCTATATCGACAGGTTCGTACTCGGATTCGCCTTCGAGCTTCACGTTCTTCTCGGGAACCCAGCCGGTACGGTCGTCGGACATCCGGACCAGGTAGTAACCCTGCTCGCGCTCGATTATCGCTACCCGCGTATGGTATTCCAGGTAGGTTGCCGCCGGCGCGTCCGCCGTCGGTCCCGTAAGGATAGCGACTTTCCCGGATGTATCCGGTTTCGTACGTCCGACGTCGACTTCTTTAAGTTGAATATATATTTGAGACGCGTCTTCGCCGAGCGTTCGGGCTTCGACTTCGTACGGGAAACTGCCCGTCGTTTCGACTGTAAAGAGGACGCGCCAACCGCGCCGCGTCTTTTCTTCGGTGGCCGTGATCGTCTCGACGACTCCGTCGGCGGGGGCTAAAGAGTAGGGCGACGGGCGAACGCGAAGTCCTTCCAGCGCCAGCGATATCCCGGCGCCGCCGGCTATTTCTACGTCCGGCGGTACCGAACCGGTCGTATCCAGATAGATGGCGTCTTCGGTTTGGTCGTAACGAACGGCCGCAAGCCACGCGTCGCCGGCTTGAACTGACGGCGGCGATACGCAACAAGCGGCCGCGAATAAGAGAAATACTTTTCGCATCAAAGGCTTGTTAAGACCCGGTCTTTCATGTAGGGAAGTATAAGGACGTTATTTCTTGACCAGGGCGATAATCAACCAGACGACGCCTACGATGAAGAGTATCGGCGCGATGTAAATAACGTGGATCGGGCCGTAGACTAGTATCATGTTGAATAATTTTTCGAGAATTAAGTCTACGACTACCCAGATCATAGAAAGTATAATTAGATAAACGGGGTTCTTGATTTTAGCCCACATATTGCCCCTTCCGGTTACCGGTTGATGATGAGTTTCGTTTTGGACAAAGAAAGTTTTTCAACACCAACCTCGGCGCTTCATCGCTTCTACGACTCGTTCGACCGCGATTACGTACGCGGCAACCCGCATATGTACGTTTCTGGCGTTACGTTCTTCCAGAACTTTATGGAACGCTTTAGTTATCCTTTCGTCCAGGCGCATATTTATTTTTTCGAGTTCCCGGTCGTCTCTGCTTGGGGTCGCCGCCCGCCCGAAATAGGACGCGATTACGGCGCCCGCGGTACATAGAACGTCGGGGATAACGAAGACGCCGCCGTCGTGGAGTATCTTATCGGCTTCCGGCGTAGTAACGCCGTCGGCGGCTTCGGCCAGTACGCGCGTTTTTACGCGGTCGGCGTTTTCTGTCGAGATAACCGCTTCCCCGTCGGATGCCCACAGAACGTCGCATTCTAATTCAAGAAGCTCTTCCGACTTTACGTTCTCGGCGCCGGGGAAGTCAACCAATGAGCCGGTCCTTTTTATGAACTCGCTGACGTCGTCGGCGTCCAGACCGTCCGGGTTGTAAATGCCGCCGGACGGGTCTGCGACGGCGATTACGCATGAGCCGAAGTGTTCGGTCGAAAGCTTCGCGGCGGCGATACCTATAGCGTTAAACCCGTAAACGACCGTACGGGCGCCTTTTAGTTCGACGTTCAGGTATTTGGCCGCTTCGCGCACGCTGAATATCCCGCCTTTAACGTAAGCTTCGCCGCTGTTTAGGAACGCGCAGGTCTCGTCGGACACCAAGGCGGTCGGGTAGGATGACCTGGCGCCGTTTATGACCGAGAGTTCGTCGGCCATCCACGCCTGGGTGCCCGGCGGCGCGTAAATATCGGGGGTGATTATGTCTCTTTCCGGGCCGATAAAGAAAGCCGCCGCCCGGGCGTAACCCCGCGCCGTCGCTTCCACCTCTCGAGTCGATAGCCCTTCGGGGTCGCAAGTTACGGCGCCGTACGCCCCGCCCAGCGGTAGGTCCGCGAGCGCCGTTTTCCACGCCGTCCAGGCGGCGCTGGCCCGGGTTTTGTCGGCCGTTTCACTCGGGCCGAAACGGACGCCGCCGTAAGTCGGGCCGCGCGCGTCGTTGTATTGAACTCGGAAACCGGGGAAGACGGCGTACGAGCCGTCGTCTTTCCGTAGCGGTATCGTAAAGGCGAACTCGCGGCGAGCGCGCCGTAGCAGTTCGCGGGCCGCCGAATCTAAATTTAGCAGTTCGGCCGCTTCGTCAAGTTGTGCGACGGCCGTATCGAAGAGATTAACCATGGGCGATTAACATTTATTCGGCTTCGCGGATTGAAAAGGTCTCGGAAAATTAACCGTGTTCATTCTACGGGGGATAATATAACGTGTCAAGTTAATTTGACGCGCCCGGCTTCTGTTAGCCCTTGACACGTCCGAAAGCAAGGTTTATCATCTTTACGTAATCACGTGACGGCGGGTAATATGACCAGGTTCGCGATAATTGCCGATACCCACGATAATTTACCGTTGATAGGAGCGGCCGTGGCCGTGGCGAACGAACACGGCGCCGATTATCTTTTACACTGCGGTGATTACGTGTCGCCCTTTACCGCCCGCGCGTTTAACGACTTGAAAGCCCGGTTTATTGGCGTTTTCGGGAACAACGACGGCGACCGCCCGATGCTGTTGAAGACTTACAAAGAAGTAGGACCGATTTACTCTGACCCCCATCGGGAAAAGCTCGAAGAGATGAGTATCCTGATAACCCATAAGCCGGATATCGCCGAAGACGCGGCGGCGATGGGCGGGTACGATCTGGTCGCGTACGGCCACGACCACGCCGTAAGGGTCGAACGCGGTTTAACCCTGCTGATATGTCCCGGTGAAGTGGGGGGCTGGACGACAGGCCGGTCCACGATGGCGCTCGTAGATATGCCCGAAAACGACGTTAAAATAATCGAAATTGAACCGCCCGGCGGTTAATACCGAAATGAAACTAATAGCCCGTTTCTCTATAATCCTTTTCCTCACCGCCGCCGCGGCGACGCAGCCCGTGTATACCGACACTGACCTGGCCGCGGACGTTATCCATAAGGCTTTATTACGCCAATCTCAGATAAACAGTCTGAAAGGCGACGTTAGACTGACATACACAGCCGGCGGGAATTCCCAGGCGTTCCGGGTCGGCTTCGCGCGCGTTCCGCCGTATAAAGCGCGGTTGGAGATAACCGGGCTTCTGGGCGAAATACTCTTCGTGTTAACCGCCGACGGCGACCGTATGATGGTTCATAGTAAAGCGGAACGGAAAGCCGTCGTCTGCCGGGCGACTCGTGATAACCTGACCGCGCTCTTGGGGATGGACCTGGGCGGCGACATATACCAGGTACTCGACTGGATAGAAGGCCGTACACGTATGTTCGCGGGTGAAATCGCGACCGGCGAGATGTTTGCGTCCGCCGAGGAGAACGATGACGGTACGGTAACCGTTACGTGGAAACGGCGGGAAAGCGACGTGCCGGTCCAGGTTCTTACTATCGACCCGGACGACGGGCGGGTACTCTTCAGCCGCGTGTACGATGCCGACGGAAAGGCCGAAACCGACATCTTTTACGGAGATTTCGACGACTGCGGCGGTTTTTTAATGCCGTATACCGTGAGCGTGAACCGGGAAGATACGTACCTGAACGCGCGGTTCAACAAGGTAAAATTAAACGACGAGATTAAGGACCGGGCGTTTTCGGTCGAACCGACCGACGGGACCGAAGTTTTCTACTGGGACGACCTGGCCGAATAAAAACGGCCCTCTAGATAATGATGGCCAAAGCGGAAATTAAATCGAACGCTAAATTGAACTTCTTGCTGCTCGTCCACGGGCGCCGGGGCGACGGGTACCATGAAATAACGACTCTGTACGTACCGATAGACTTACATGATACGCTTTATATCACGGCCGAACCGGGCGACGGGATAATGGTAGCCTGCGGCGACCCGTTGGTCCCTCGAGACCTGGATAACCTGGCCGGGAGGGCGGCCGAGCTCGTTTTGAGCAAATTGGGTTTGCGAGCGGCGGTCGATATAACTATCGAAAAGCGCATCCCCGTAGGCGCGGGTCTGGCCGGTGGCTCCAGCAACGCCGCGGCGGTACTCAAAGCGTTGCCATGGGCGCTCGGGCGGCATCTGGGCGACGATGAAACGCTGGCGCTGGCCGCGGAGCTTGGCTCCGACGTCCCTTTCTTTTTAGCCGAAAGGTGGGCGTTCGGCCGGGGCCGCGGCGAGGTGCTTGAACCGGTGGCGGGCGTCCGCGGCGTTGAGTTCGTTCTGGCGGCTCCGCCCGAACCCGTATCCACGCCGGCGGTTTACGGCGAACTGAAGCCGGACGAATACTGCGCCGACGACTTCGACCCGGTGGCCGTTGCCCGGGCGTTCGGCGAAGGGCCGGAGGCGTGGCGGGAGTGTTTTCGGAACGACCTTATGGCGCCCGCCGAAAGGCTTTATCCGCGGATAAGGGTGCTGAAAGATACACTGACCGAAATGGGGTACGGACCCGCCCTGTCCGGGAGCGGCGGTGCCGTCTTCGCGCCGGCCGACGATAGAGCCCGGGCCGCGGCCGACGCGGCAAAGCTGCGGGCTCTGGGCTTCTGGTCGGAAGTCATACGTACTATATAAACGTTGGATATCATTTCGGATTTATCGGGCGTGTTGAATGCTAGCCGCGTTGTAATAGGCGACGGCTTGGCAATCGTAACCTTGGAAAGCGAAGACGACGGCCGTACGCTCGTAGAGTACGCCGTAGAACACGGTTTGCGGTTAAAACCCTTCTATGGGAAAGAGCCGGGGGATTCGGAGAAGGACGACGTTTACGTAAAAACGGGCGATGAGCTTTCCGGTGAAATTACTATAGTCGCCGAAGATATGTACGTCGAAACGCCGGCCTGTTCGGTTTTCGCCGAAGTTAAAAGAGCGGTCGCGAAAAAGGCGCCGAGACTATGGGTGCCTTTTTTGCCGGGGAACGAAGACGCGGGCGTCGGCGAACTCCTGGCGGAATACCCGCCAAACCCGCTCGCGCCGATATACAGCGAACTGCCGCGTATAATACTGGGCGTTGAAGGTTTGCTCGGAACCGGCGACTTTATAAAAAGCGGGCGCCGAACCGTGAAGGGCGTCGTCGGGTACGACCTGACCGGGTTGTTTATAGGTTCGAGGAACCGGCTCGGGTTGATCGCCCGCGTCCGGTTCCGCCTATGGGCGCGTCCGCCGGCCCGTGTGGTTTGGGCGGCGGACGAAAGGCTTGACGCGCGTTGGGACGAAACGTTCAAGAGAAAGAGAACCGTTCCTTTCAGCTTCGGCGGGCGCCCGGCCGTTTACAATTAAAGTCGCCCCCAACCATTGGCGGCTTTTAAAGAAGAAAAACCGGCCCCGACCGGCCCGGGATGGGACGAAAAATCCGGCGGAGACGACGCCCAAGAAAAAATGG
>CBDUXC010000138.1:0-5868 GCA_965371065.1 uncultured bacterium | reverse complement strand
CGTGGCGTCCGAATACGATTGGCTCGAGATTCAGTTCGGTCCCGAGAACGTCAACTGGCAAAACCTGGGACAGAGCTTAACCGCCGAGAACGGCCGCCATTATGACGTCCTCAACGTCGAATTCCTGACCGACGTCGGCGACTATGAAAAAGGCGACGTCGCCGAGTTCTACTTCGACATCACCGACTTCTACGGGAAGTTTTAAAGGCGGATAAACTCGATATTGCCGACGCCGCGAAAAACCTTGGTAAACGCCGCAGGTTATCGATACACCGTTTTCGACATAAAAAACACTTTACATACAAACCGGTATAATGTTATAATTATACTATCGGCAATACGTTGAAACGTTTCGTTCCTGCCGACGGGGTAATAGAACGGGAGGTAGCTATAGTCAAAATACCAGCGAGAGTATCCGCCCTACGTATTTGACACTTCAAGTCCTACCTACCATTGAAGGGAAGTAAGGGTCTTCAACGGCAACTCGAGCGATCCTTACTTATCAAAGATAATCCGCCGTTTATTGACCGCCTGAACAGATCGAATATTGAACGTCGCAATACTCCGTTCGCCGGCACGGCGCGCGAGCCGCGTATGGCTTCGTCGTCGAACGCCTACAATCGCCGTAGGAGGCTATTACGTTTATACCCCATCAGAAACCGAATATACCGGCCGTTATCTTAGCCGCCGGCGAAGGCAACCGCATCCGCCATGGAAACGGCGGCGCCCCGAAACCTCTTACGCGGTTGTTGGGTCTCTCCCTCTTAGAACGGGTTATACTCTCGTGTGGGGAAGCGGGTGTTTCCGATTTCTACCTGGTTACCGGCTCCCGAGCGGATGAAGTCGAAGCCCACGCCGCCGAACTGGGCCGTCGATTACAGGTCTCCGTAAAACCCGTCTTCAACCAAAATTGGCGCGAAGGCAACGGCACGTCGGTTTCGGTTGTCGCGCCGTATATAGAAAGCCGGTTCTTCCTCTTAATGGCCGATCACTTATTCGACCCGGAGGTCCTCGAGAGCTTGCTTGCCGCCGGCGCCGAAAACGATTGTTGTCTCCTCGCCGTCGACCGCCGGACCGACCGGGTGTTCGACCTGAACGGAGCTACGAAGGTACGCGTATACGGCGACGCGGTAGTCGCGATCGGAAAAAACCTTGAAACGTTCGACGCTATAGACACCGGTGTATTTCTTTGCAGCCGACGTATATTCGGCGCCGTCGACAAGGCCGGACGTGACGGCGGCGGGTCACTCTCCGACGGCGTCGACCGCCTAATCGCGGAAGGCGGGATCGCGGCCGTCGATATCGGCGACAGGTTATGGGCCGACGTAGATACGCCCGAGAGCCTTTCGGCCGCGAAACGCCTCCTCCTGTCCGAGCAACCGAAACCCGAAGAAGACGGTTATATTTCTACGTACGTTAACCGTCCTGTTTCCGCGAGGATTACCCGTTTCCTCACGGGGACGCCAATATCGCCCAACTTCGTTTCGGTCGTAAGTTTCCTGGTGTGCCTGGCCGGCGCGTTCCTGTTCGGCCTGGGCGAGTACCTATGGACCGTAATCGCGGGTGTCCTTGTTCAGATAGCTTCGGTTCTCGACGGTTGCGACGGTGAGATAGCGCGGTTAAAATTTAAAGGCTCGCCTTTCGGCGCCTGGCTGGACACGATTATGGACCGCTACGCCGACGTAGCAATCGCGGCGGGCATTACCTATGGATACTGGCTCGCACATCCTCACCCGGCAGTCTGGTTAATCGGTATAGCTGCCATGTCCGGTTTCGTACTGGCGAGTTATACGGCTAAGGAGTATGCCCTAAGACATACTCATAAGCTACCGGGCGGCTTATTGGGGAAGTTGGCGAAGAGAGATTTACGCTTATTCGCGTTTTTCGTCGGCGCTCTCTTCAACCGGCCTTTCGAGGCTTTGGCCCTAATCGGTTTTATTTCTCACCTTTCCGTCGTTTGGTCTTTCGTCACGGCTTACTTACGAAAAAAGCAGAAAACCCCAAATCGGTGAGATAAACATTTCGGGGTTTCGGCGCCCCTTTTTTTGCTACGTTAACCTGCGCCGGGTATATCTCGAACAAAGCACGTCCGCGCCGAATTCGAGCGTCCAGTACCCCATTTGAATTCCAAGCGAAAAAGCCCGGTCTTTCGGCCGGGTTAGTTTATTACAGGAACATTACGACGGACCGGTCTCCTGCTCGCACGCCCACGTACCGGCGGCCGAGCTCTCGTCGGCGTAGATTATCGTGAAGTCGCCGGTGATGACGAGACTGTCCAGCCCGAACTGCCCGGACAGCTCAAGTGTGTCGGGCGCCGTCCCGCCGGTAGCCAGGTCTGATGTCGGGTCCGTGTACTCGTCGAAGGTCAGGGTCGCGTCGAACTCGCCCTCGTCGCTGTCGTAGACGAAGTCGCCGGCGTACGCCCGGCTCTCGCCGTTGAGTACCTCAATGATGGCGACGTCGCGGCCGAGTACTTCCACATCCAGGGAAGACGTCTCGTCGGTGCCGGCGTAGCGCATAGTCCCGACGTAGAACCCGTCCATGTCGTCGGGGAACGAACCGGTGCCGATAATCTCGTCCAGGTTACAGCCCTCGAAAGCGGCCAACAGCATCATAAACGCCCATGCGACGGAAAGTCCGTTAAGCATAGATTTCCTCCTCGCGTAATAGGAACGTTATATTTCGGTAAATCCGTTCTATTAGATATACGGCGGACGGGTCGGGTTTAATAGAAAACGTACAACTACGTGCCCGAGTAACGGCGGTCTTCCGGCCGCCGACTTAAGGGTGTTGATACCGCCTACTTCAGCAGGCGGTTCTTGACGCGCGGAGCATAGCACCCCGGTTTCAGAAACCGGCTGCGCCGGCTTCAGCCGGGGAAAGAACGCCATATAAGATCCACCCCGACTAAAGTCGCGGTTCGATGCCTACGGCAGGTTAAGCACCGCCCGGTGAACCGGGCGGTATCTTATATAGCGGCCACGTCGGGTTTAATGGAAAAGATACAACTACGTGCCCGGTTAGCGGCGTTTTTCCTGCCGCCAACTTAAGGGTGTTGATACCGCCTGCTTCAGCAGGCGGTTCTTGACACGCGGAGCATAGAACCCCGGCTTCAGCCGGGGAAGGCCGCGTATAGGGTACACGCCAACTGATACCGGCGGACATAAAGTCCGCCGCTTCATATTATAAGAAAGCATAAAATAGAAGCGGCGGTCTTCTAACCGCTGGCTGTCGGCCAGTCCCCACGGCGACTGGAAGTCGCCGCTACCCGCCGAGTTGATAGTACGATTGATTTCCCCGTACCCTTGTGATATACTCCCGCGCCCCGATAGCATAGGGGTAAAAGGTTACGCTTATGTCCGATAAACCGCGGGTGCTGGTCGTCGGCTCGGTGGCCCTCGACACGATAGACTGCCCGGGCGGCCGTTGCGAGGAGGTCGTCGGCGGCTCCGCCACTTACTTCTCCCTTGCCGCGAGCCTCTTCGCGCCGGTCTCGATAGTGGCCGTCGTGGGCGACGACTTCCCGTCGGACGCGATGGAGCTGTTGCAGTCCCGGGGTATAGACGCCGCCGGCGTCGCGACCAAACCGGGCCGTACGTTCCGGTGGGTCGGCCGCTACGAGGACGACCTGAACGCCGCGATAACCGAGAAGACGGAGCTGGGCGTTTTCGCCGACTTCGCACCGGAGATACCCGAAGACGCGCGGCGCGCCGAGTACCTCTTTCTCGCGAACATAGACCCGACGCTTCAGTTGAGCGTGCTGGAGCAGATGGACAGCCCGCGCCTCGCGGCCCTGGACACGATGAACTACTGGATAACCAAGACGCGGGACGAGCTGCTGGCCGTCGTACGCCGCGTGGACGCGCTGGTGATGAACGACGCCGAAGCGAAGATGCTGACCGGCGAAAACAATCTTATTAACGCGCTCCACGAGCTTGTGGCGATGGGCCCGGAGTATGCGGTAGTGAAGAAGGGCGAGCACGGCGCGGTCCTGGCGGGCCGGGACTTCTACTTCGTCATCCCGGCGTTTCCCCTGACCTTCGTCGCCGACCCGACGGGCGCCGGCGACAGCTTTGCCGGCGGGTTCATGGGCTGGCTGGCCCGGACGGACGACGTCTCGCCGGCCAACCTTTGCCGGGCGGTCGCGTACGGCGCGGCCGTCGCGTCCTTCACCGTCGAAGGGGTCTCGGTCGAACGTCTGGCGAGCGTAACCCTGGAAGAAGTCGAAGAGCGTCTCGCGAAGCTGGGCGAGATGAGCCGGTTTTAACTTTAACCATTACTTGACCATAATATGTCCAACTTATTCATATTACTGGCGTTAGCGGTTGACAAAATACTCTGGATTTACTCGATAGTCATCATCGTTCGCGCGCTGATGTCCTGGTTCCGGCCGAACCCGGACAGCACGTTAGTCCGCTTCATCCACGGTATTACCGACCCGGTGCTCAACCCGGTCAGGGACCTGCTCGTACACCGCCTCGGGTTGAACCTCGGCGGGCTGGACATATCGCCGTTAATCGTCCTCGTGGCCATCCACTTCTTCCGGATTATCGCCGTGGACGTACTGGAGCGGCTCGCGTGGGCGTTCGCGTAAACGCCGTCCGATGGCAACCGACGTCGAAAAAAGGGAAAGAATCGGGACCGCGGCGGCGGCCTTCTTTTTAGGCGCAATCGCCGTAGCCGGACAGGTCGTCCTCCTCCGGGAAGTTCTGGGGCTGGTCGGCGGCAGCGAGCTGGCGTTCGGCCTGACCCTGGCGGTCTGGCTCGTGGCCGCCGGGACAGGCAGCCTCGTCTTCAGCGGGACCGGCGGCAAAGGCCCGGTCCCCCTAATCGCCGCGTTCATCTTATCCCCCGCCGCTTACCTCTTGACCCTTTACCTCGTATGGGGCGGGCGGGGCTGGCTGGGCGCCGCTCCCGGCGAAATAATATCGTTAGGGCGTGCGCTGCCGTTTTTGTTGGCGGCGCTTGCGCCCCTGCCGTTTCTGACCGGCGCCGGATTTGTCTTCGTCGCAGGCGCGACCTCCGACACGGCCCGGCGCGCGTACGCCGGCGAAGCCCTGGGTTCGGCCGCCGGCGGCGTCGTACTGAGCTTCCTCCTCGGCACGATACTGGGACCTCTAGCGACCGGAGTTGCGTTGGCCGTTCTGGGCGCCGCCGGAATAGTCGCATTAGCCTTAACACGGAAAGGAGCCCGGGCGTTAGGTTTCGCGGCGGCCGCATTCTTGGTTATAAGCGCAGTCTCAGTGGCCCTATTTACACCTTATTTAAAAAGCGTGCTTTGGTACGAACGGAGTTTCCCCGGTTACGACGTGCTGGGCGACGCCCGGTCCGCGTACGGCGCCGTCGTCGCGGTGGACCGAAGCGACCAGTTGTCCTTGTTCCAGAACGGGTTATTAATCGCAACTTACCCGGACGTCCAGCGGTCCGAAGAGTCGGTCCACTTCGTGATGCTCCAGCACCCGGCGCCCCGGCGGGTCGCGCTGGTCGGCGGCGGCCTCTCGGGCGCCCTCGACGAGATAGCCAAGTACGAAACCGTCGAGGAGATAACGTACGTGGAGCTGGACCGGACGCTTCCCGTGTTCGCAGCCGAACATTTCAAATACAACTCATTCGCCGAGCCGCGCGTCGAATTCGTGAACACCGACGCCCGCCGGTGGACGAGACGCGCCAGGGCGGCACGTGAGACGTACGACGTAATCATCCTCGCGACACCGGACCCGGCGACGGCCGCCGTCAACCGCTTCTACACCGCCGAGTTCTTCGGCGACGTGCGGGAGCTTCTGGCCGACGGCGGTGTATTCGGCTTCACGACTGCCTCGGCCCAGAACTACTACACCACTGAAGAAACCGACTACCTCCGGTCCGTCT
>CBDUXC010000137.1:0-5903 GCA_965371065.1 uncultured bacterium | reverse complement strand
CGACATCAAACTCTCGCCCGAAATAGTCCAGTGCGAGTTGTGCGCGATAATAACGCGTAAGGGCGACCCGCCGCCGGACCACCCGGAATGGGCCGTCGAGTGCCGGGACGAAGTGCCCTGCGGACTCCACATCGTCGGGACCGAGCGGCACGACGCCCGGCGTATAGACAGACAGCTCCGGGGCCGGTCCGGGCGCCAGGGCGACGCCGGCTCGAGCCGCTTCTTCCTGTCGCTGGAGGACGACCTGATGCGGCTCTTCGGCTCGGAGCGTATCGCCGGAATACTCTCGAAGATGGGTATGGACGAAGGCGAACCGATAGAGCACGCTATGATAACCAAGAACATAGAGCGGGCGCAGCGCCGGGTCGAAGAAACCCACTTCGCGATGCGCAAACGCGTCCTCGAGTACGACGACGTGATGAACAAGCAGCGCGAGATAATCTACGAGATGCGCAACCAGATACTCCACGGCGAGAACCTGCGCGACGACATCTTCGAGATTATCGCGAACCAGGTTTCCCTCATAGTCCCCGAATACTGCCCCGAGGAACTGGACCCGGAGGGTTGGGACCTGTTCGGCTTGTCCGAGTGGGTCAGGGCTCAGTTCGGGATTCAGATAGATACGGTTCATTTCGAGAAGCTCTCGGTGCCGATTGAGGTCGAAAAGCTGATAATGAACGCCGTCGAGGTGTTGTACGACAAGCGCGAGGAGTTGAACGGACCGGAGTTGATGCGCCAGATCGAACGCTTCGTGATGCTTTCGACCCTGGACGAGAACTGGCAGGAGCATCTAACCGACATCCGGGACCTGCGGGAGGGTATCGGCCTTCGCGCGTACGGGCAGCGGGACCCGCTCATCGAGTACAAAAAGGAAGCCTTCGAGATGTTCAGCGACCTCGTGGAACGTATCGACGAGGAGATAGCGTCAAAGATATTCCGGGTGCACGCCCGGCACGAGACGGCCGCCGCCGAGGGCGCCGTCGCCCGGAAGCCGGAGCTGCAGCGGATCGTCCGCGAAGGCGAACAGCGCCGGGTCGCGGCGAATACGCCGGAAGAGACTACGGTTCAGACGGTTAGGCGCAGCGGAAAGAAAATAGGCCGCAACGACCCATGCCCCTGCGGGTCCGGCAAGAAGTATAAGAAGTGCCACGGTAAGAAAGGCGAGTAAAGCACCGCCCGTTGAAAACCGCCGATAATATAAACCGGTTCGACTACAACGCCGCCGTCGCTCTCGGCGTCGTTTTGGTAATCGCCGTCGGGATACGCGCGCTCTGCTTCTCGGGCGTCGTCGGCTCCGCGGACCTGGCGTATCTGGAAGAAGCGCGCAACATCGCGGGCGGAACTCCCCTCGCCGAAGCCCACCCGTTTCTCAATAAACCCGGATTCCTCTACGCCGAAGCCTTGACGTTCAAGCTGTTCGGCGCGGACGAGACGGCCCAGCTCGCGTATCCGTTCCTGATGTCGCTCGCCGGAGTCGCCCTCGTGTTCGTCGTCGCCCGGCGCTTATGGGGAATCTGGGCCGGCGTTGTCGCCGGCGTCGCCCTGGCCCTCGTCCCCCTCGACGTGATTTATGCCACACGGGTTTACCCGAACGGTCCGGCGGCCGTGCTAATTGCTGTTTCGGTTTCGGCGGCGGTTCTTGCGCGACGGGCGAAGTACTCCGCGTTATGGGCGGCTCTCTCGGGCGTGGCCGCCGGCGCCGCTTATTTACATTCAAACTTAGCTATCATAGCGTTGCCGGCCGCAGTCGCAACGTTGGCTCTGGGTGGTCCACGTAAAGTAACGTTGATACACGGCTTGCCGGTTATGTTAATCGCGTTTACGGCCGTCGGGAGTATCGAGCTCTGGCGCAACGCCGCCCTCGCCGGCGACCCGTTTCTCGCGTGGCGAACGGTGTTTTCGCCCGGCGGCGAACCGCTCGCCGGCGACGTACTTTTCCGCCGCCTGACCGCCGACTACGGCAACGTGATGTTCTGGGACGCCGGCGGGTTAGGGACACTCATCGCCGTCGGCGCCGCCGGCGCGATTTTCGCCGTAGTCTCGAAAGACCGTTCGGCAACTTTCGCCGCAGTCTGGTTTGGCGTTATGCTGCTCGCGCTGAACTTTTGGCCCGAGACGGTCCGACCGTACGTTCCGTTGCCGTATAGAGCGGCGCGGTACTTCCTGCCGTTGGCTTTTCCGGCGGCGTTGCTAGCCGGGCGGGTCAGTACTTCGCTCCTTGAAGGTGCGGCGTTACGGAAGCCGGTCGTACGCTGGGCCGGCGCTTTCGCGTTCGTCTTCTTCGCGGCGCTCTTAATCGCCGACGGGAGCCGGTACTACTTCTGGGTACTCTTCGGCGCGTACGCCGTCCCCCTTGCGGCCCTCGTTCTCTTGATAGGTTGGTTTCGCCGTACCCGAAAACAAAGGGAGTTTCGAACCGCCGCTTACGTCGGGTCCGCTGCGGCGGTCCTTCTGACCGCGACGGCCGCCGTCCCCGGGGTTACCCTGCGGTTCTATGCGGCGCCCGGCTCCGGTAACGAGCGCTGGGCCGTAGAAGTAGCGGATGCGGAAGGTATTCAAACGCTTTATACGGACCGACGGTCCGGCAGGATTATCTCGTATTTAACCGGATACTCGGAAGACCTGATAATCGTCGATTTTACGGAGGAATCGCCGGTTAAAGGCGATACGGTTTTAGTAAACCGGGCCCGTTTTCCCCGGCTGCGGGCGAGCGGATACCGTTTCCCCGAGTTCGTCCGGCGCGTCCCCGATACTTGGGTCAAGGTCGCCCGGGTCGAAGGGGCCGCGCCCCGGCCCGCCGTCATCTATCGGGTGGAATAGTAAGCCGTTCACGTGCGTGATGAGGGTTCTAGCAGTCATCCCGGCGTATAAGGAAGAGGGCCGCGTCGGCGCGACCGTCCGCGACAGCCCATCGGGCTATCGCGCGATTCGGGCCGAGGTCCTGCACGCGGTCCCGCTGACGACGACGAGGTACGATTTGGAGTCGGAACAGCTCGTGAAAGCGGCGCGCCGGGGTTTCCGAATAGCCCACGTTACGGTCCCGACGATTTATGGCGAGGAAAAGAGCAAGATAAACGTCCCGCGAGATATGTTCCTGTTCTTTCGCGTGGTGTTTAAGGACCTGCTGTCAAGGTTGGAGGAGTGAGGCCGAAACCTGACAAGCGATAATCTACGGTCGTACGCGAATTATATTGACACGTTTATAGTTTCCCGTTATAAGAGTATCGACATTAATGGGAAAAGACGGGAGGTGAAAGATGAGCGGTGAAGAAAAGGCGATCTGGGAACCTATTAAGGGTATGACCGAAAGCGAAGTTGCTGACCTGGCCAGGGCCGACCTCGCGGCCGTTTACGCTAAGTGGGTCGAGGTAAAGGGCGAGTTGGATAACACCGAAAAGTTCGACGCGTACCTCGACGAACTGAAACGTTCATGGGCCATCGAGACCGGAATAATCGAGAACTTATACACATTATCCGAGGGAGCCACGAAAACGCTGGTCGAGGAGGGTTTTAAGGCCAGTTTGATAAGACGAGACGATACGGACATGGACCCCGCCGAGCTGGTAAACGTCCTGAAAAGCCACAGCGGAGGCATTGATTTTGTTATGGACCTCGTCTCCGGCCGACGCGGGTTGACGGTCGGGACGATAAAGGAACTCCACGCGCTGGTTACTAAACACCAAAAAACTACTAAAGCTTATGACCTGCAAGGGAACCTCGTCGAAATACCGTTGATCCGCGGTGAATATAAAAAGATGCCTAACGACCCTACGGACGCCGACGGGGTAACGTACGTGTACTGCCCGCCTGAACAAGTCGTGCAAGAAATGGAAAGGTTAGTCGATTATTACAACTCCTTCGAGGGGGCAGCGCCGGAGGTTCTGAGCGCGTTTCTGCACCACAGGTTCACGCAGATACATCCGTTCCAGGACGGCAACGGCCGGGTCGCGAGATACCTCGCGAACCTGGTGTTTATAAGAGACGGATATCTCCCGTTGGTAGTTACGAGGAACGAGAGAGCGAAATATATAAAAGCTCTGGAAAAGGCCAACTCGGGCGCTATGTTCTCCCTTCGGGCTTTAATCGACTTTTTCGCGGCCGTGGAGAAACGGACTTTAATAGAAGCGATTAGCCTGGGGCGAGGAAAACTATCGACCAAGGAAGATATCGAAACAATTTTAGAATCGCTCCGGGAAAACCGCGTCGAAAAGGCAAAAGCCAGAGAAAGGGAGCTTAAAAAGGTCGAACAACGATGTATCGAATTTTCCAAAAGGACGGCTAACCGTTTAGGTACGGTAGCGGAAGAAGTAGAAGCGAAGTTCGACGACGCAACCGCAAGCGTTATGGTATCCGAAACGGGGAAGACCGATCATTACTTCGACCATCAGGTAGTTACACTTAAACCGGATAAGTGGTCGGTGGACTTAGAAGCGCCCGTTTATTGGGTATGGTTGCATATTGAAACGGGACAACAATCGTTCGATTTCGTAATAAAGTTGTTTAATATTGGGAGACCGGCTTCGGGTTTAATAGGCGTATTGAGCTTTTACGGGGTTTCGTACTCTCGATCAGACCGTTCAGACGCCGAGCACGTAGGAATAACTATAACGATCGAAGAATTTAAACTAGTTGGCGACTTTTTTACTTTTACGGCCGATCAACCTATCCAGGAAATAGAAAGTAGCTTCGAAAAATGGTTAAACGAGGTTTCCGTAAAAGCCATAAGGATATGGGCCGATTCGGTATCTTAACGAAGTATCGCCCTGCCCAACCCCATTTTTCCCGATACCGCTCCCCCGGCTATTTAACCACCGCCACCTTCCCCGCGGCCGTTCTACCGTCCGGGTCCCGCGCGACGTAGATATAGACGCCGGACGCGACCGGGAACCCGTCGGCGGCTCGGACGTCCCACTCCCACACGCCGCCGCTACCGACGTTACCGCCAACTACCCTCTCCCCCGCCAGATTATACACGGCTATATCGGTGCCGGGCGGTACCCGGTCGAAAGTTATCGCGTTCTCGACCGACGGGCGGTACGGGTTCGGGTACGCACGTACGTCGATTACGTCCAGGGTCGGAACGTCGCCGGCGAGCCCGGCCCAGGCCGCGGCCGTCGCGGCGGCGATACGAGCCGCGCCGGCAACGAGCGGCACGGACAGATGACCTACGACGTCGTCCGTAGTATGGTAATAAGGGTAGTCGCCGTTGCTGTCGTCTTCGGCGAATAAGCCGGCCGCGTACCCCTCCTGCCAGAAAGACGCGTGATCGCTGAATATTGCGAACGCGTTGTTCTCCGAATCGTATCCTATTTCCGGTACGTACAGGCGGCGCGCCAACGCTACGTCGTAATCTATAAAATCCGAGTCGTCATTGTAGTACAGATACTCGTCCAGCGGGCCGTCGCCCGCGTAACCGACCATATCCAGGTTGAGCACGGCCAGGATATCGTCGTCGCGCTCTTTCGCCCGGCGCGCGTAGTCCCGACTCCCGAGCAAGCCCTGCTCTTCGCCGGAGAAGAAGACGAACTTGACCGTTCGGTCAAATGTCGTCGTCGACAACGCCCGGGCCGCCGCGAGCAGGGCGCACACCCCGGAGCCGTTGTCGTCGGCGCCGGGCGCCAGGTTGTACGGATCGTTCGAGATGGAGTCGAAGTGGGCCGTTAGCAAGTACTCGGCGGACGGGTCGTCGGTCCCCGGCATCTCGGCCACGACGTTCTCCCAGCCGAGTTCGCCCGGTAAGGTATCCCGCAGGTTAATCCAGGTCTCGCCGGCGTCGGCGGTGTAAACTATATTGGCGCCGTAGCCGACCGCCCACCCGTGTTCGCCGTCGGCGAAAGAAAGACCCGTCAGTTCATAATCGGCGTCGACGAACGTTTCGGTCCAGGTGGCCCCGCCGTCGTCGG
>CBDUXC010000136.1:0-5935 GCA_965371065.1 uncultured bacterium | reverse complement strand
AAACGTCCCGAAAACGGCCAAGTACCCCCCGGCTAACCGGAACAAACAAGAACTTCCCGTTTTAACCCTAAACCGTTAAGTTACTCGCCGTCGGGCGGTTCGACCGGCTTCGGCGGGGCCGGGCATTCGACCAAGAGTAAGCCTTCGTACTCTATTGCCGGTAGGCACCGGATACGGCCCCGGCCGAATTGGTTATCTTTACCCAGGACGCCCAAATCCCAGGCCGTGAGGGACATCTTCAAGCATACCTGGTGCGGCATTAAACTATCGTCGTCGCCGAGAATGAGGGCCGCCAGCCCGGACACGTGGGGCGCCGCCATAGATGTACCACTGATTTCCCGATAAACCCATGGCGGGCCGCCCCACTTCGTGGAAGTAATATTAGCACCCGGCGCCGCAATGTCCGGTTTTATGAGATTGGGATAATCGTTGTACGGGTCTATGTCCGCCCACGATACGGGGCCCCGGCTTGAACCTAAAAAGGCTGATTCGACCCAACGTTCGTCATTAGAATCTGTCGCGGCAACCGCGATAACGCACGGAACGTCGGCCGGCGTAGCTACCTCGTCCGGGGGGTTAGGTTCAATTGGGCCGCCAGCATTTCCCGCGGAGACAACGAGTACCGTTCCGGCGGTTACGAGGTTTCGGCACGTTTCGCGCCAGGCCGCCCGGTCCGGACCTTGGTAATGATATAAACCGCCGGAAAGGTTGATGACGTCGGCGCCGTTGTCGAGAGCGTAATCCATTCCTGCCCATACGTCCGACTCGTAACCTCCGGTGGTTTCGGCGCCTACTACAACGCAAGTCATAAACTCGGCGTCGTACGCTACGCCGGTCTGCGTGCCCATAGTACCGTCGCCGGCGATAGTACCCGTAACGTGGGTACCGTGTCCTGCCCCATGACCTATCTGAATATCGTGGACGTCGTTATCTTCTTCGAAAAAATCCCATCCGTAGAAGTCGTCTATATAACCGTTCCCGTCGTCGTCGACTCCGGGCGTACCGGTTACCTCCTCTTCGTTTTCCCAGCGTTGGCCGATCAGGTCGGGATGCTCGTAGTCGCAGCCGGTATCCAGTACGGCGACTACTACCCCGGCGCCTTTATACCCGGCGTCCCAGGCGGCAGGAGCCCCGATTTTTGTCAAGCCCCACGAGATACCGGTCGGAGGGTCGCCACCGTTACCCGGCGGTTGGAACAGGGTGAACCGCGGCGGGTCCCAGTTTATCCGCTCGATGTCGTTCCTCAGGGAAAGGTCCTGTATGAGCGCCGGCTTCGCGAAGAGACCGACGGCGTTCCCGAGCCAGATGTAGCGTACGTCGTCGGCCGAGCCCTCGGCCGCGGCCGTATCCAGGTAAGCCCGCAGGTCCGCCTGCGTTGCTTCAGCTTTATCTTTCAATGCACTGATGACGTACGCGCGGGCGGCTTCCTTGGGTAAGCCTTCGACGGCGGCTTCCAGTTCCTCGGGACTGACCCGGTCAACCATAACCAGGTTGATGTGGATAAACTCGTCCGGGTCCGCCGTGGCCAACTTCTCCACCAGTTCGTCCTCTAAAACCGCAATCCCCCAGCTGAAAACGGTAATATCGCCGTTATGAAAAAAGCTGTGGTTAACTTAAGCATAGTTCTTCTCCTTTCGTTTATAGCTAATAGTTAAGGTTTGTCCGTCTTATAACATATAAATACGCCGATATCAAGTGAATTCTAGCTATTTTGTCGTTATTATAATTATTAATCCCTTGACTTTTTTCTCGCGGCGTATTATATTATTGGAGAAGAGGATAAAGTGCTCCTAGGGTAGTAAATTGAGGTAATGGAAGGAGGTACTATGAAAAAGGTCTATATCGTTACCATCGCGGCATCTCTAACTCTAACCGTATATGCCGACGTTATCTACGATGAACAAACCTATGACTACGACGAAACGTACACCGGGTCGTCTATTTGGTATGAACGTTACGAAACGGCCGACGACTTCGAGGTAGAGGGTTATTGGACCCTGGAGATGGTACGGGTGTGGCTCTTCTACTCGGGAGAGCAGGACATCCGGGTAGATATATTCAGCAACGGCGCCGGCGATAAACCGGGGGCGCCGCCGCCGGGCGACCTGTACTACGAGGAAGTACCGGCCGAATCAATAATCTGGACCGATACAGGGGATTCTTTAGTCGGTTACCCTATTTACCAGGTAGATATCCCTATCGAGGGTTTTCGTATCGAACCGGAGACCAGATATTGGCTCGGGCTCCAGAGCATTACCGGAGACGAAAGTTCGTGGCTTATTTTTATTCCTAACACGACCGACTGGTGGGCGGATATATGTATTTTCCTTGAAGGCCAATGGTGTAGACCCTGGTTGCCGATTTTCGACCGTTACGACTGTATGTTCGAACTCCACGGGACGCCCGTGGACACGGGCGTAACACCGGCGTCTCTCGGGTCGATCAAGGCCGGGTACCGTTAGCAAAAAGGCGACAGAATGAAAATAGTTTGTATCGTCATAATATTGGCGCCTTTAGCTTCCGTAGCGTATGCGGACG
Organism: uncultured bacterium; assembly: GCA_965371065.1. Lineage (GTDB taxonomy): Bacteria > RBG-13-66-14 > B26-G2 > WVWN01. The sequence goes on along the minus strand of CBDUXC010000136.1, from coordinate 3,397 downwards.
TCATTTACGACGACCAGACCTACGACTATGACGAGACGTATACCGGCTTATCTATTTGGGGCGGTCCGGGTTACGAAACGGCCGACGATTTTGAGGTAGAAGGTTACTGGACCCTGGAGCTGGTCCGTGTCTGGTTCACTTACCATGGCGAACACGACATAAGGGTCGATATATTCAGCAACGGTCCGGACGACGAACCCGGGTCCCTGCCGCCCGGCGACCTTTACTACGAAGAGGTACCTTCCGGTAACATAACGTGGACGGACACCGGGGACGTCATGTACGGGGTCCCCTTTTACCAGGTAGATATACCCATCGACGGTTTTCCTATCGAACCGGCGACCAGGTATTGGTTAGGGTTGCAGAGTATTAGCGGCGATAATAGTTCGTTCTGGCTTAATATGAAAGATTATGGCCCCCCGGCGTGGTGGGAAACGCTTAATTTTTACCACTCCGGTTCTTGGCACGAGTACCACGGCCCTTTCCACACCGAATTCTGGGGTTGCGAGTTCGAACTCCACGGGACGCCGGACGACACGACCGTGGAAGCCGGTTCCTTCGGCGCGATAAAGGCGCTGTACAGGTAGCTTAATAAGGGGGGACGTTAATGAAGCGTATCGGATTAGCGGTTATCGCGGCGTCTTCAGCTTTAACCGCGTACGGCGATGTCATTTATGACGATCAGACGTTTGATTACGGAGATACGGCCGACGCGTTTACTATCTGGGGCGAAGGCGGTTGCGAAACGGCCGATGACTTTGAAATGGATAGCAACTGGACTCTAAAGCTCGTAAGGATTTGGATTGCTTATACGGGAGAGCAGGACATCCGGGTTGACATATTCAGCAACGGCGCCGATGACAAACCCGCGGCGCCGCCGCCGGGCGACCTGTACTACGAGGAAGTGCCGGGCGAATCGATAAACTGGACCGATACCGAGTACTCATGGTACGGGTTCCCTATTTACCAATTGGATATACCTATCGAAGGCTTTTATATCGAACCAGGTACCATATACTGGCTCGGGCTTCAAAGTATTACTGGTAATAACTCTTATTGGCTCCAATTCGAGTTTACCGACTGGTGGGAAGGTACGTGCTTCTATTATGACGGCATATGGACAAGAGCCGGTGAATTCCTTTTCGGCCGATACGACTGCGAGTTCGAGCTCCACGGTACGCCCGTGGACACGGCAGTGGAAGCCGGTTCCTTCGGCGGGATAAAGGCGCTGTATAGGTAAAACCTTAGCTTTAGCAACGGCTGGGGTTAGACGCCACCGGAAAAAGCCGAACGACACTCCGGGGGATACGGTAAGCCCTACTAAAAGAAAAACCCCCTTTCGGGGGTTTTATTTTATTCAATCTAACCCGTTTAATCGCCCAGGTACCGGTCGATAGCAAGACGTATCTCGTCGCCGGCCCCGTCGTAGAACACGGTGTCGCGGCCGTAGCGAGCCAGAAACAACTGGCGGTACCACGCTTCCCGGTCCGGGTCGGCGCTGAACACCCGGGATATTTCCTGAATCACGCCGGCGTTCTCCTCGTATTCCGGATACCTGTCCAGAAGGGCCACGTAAACGACTATCGCCTCCGCGTAATCGCCCTTGGACTTATCGAAATTTTGAGCAATAGCGCGGAGCAAAGTAGCCGCTCCCCGGTCGCTCAGCCGGCCGGCCAATCGGTCTTCGAAAACAGCGAGGGCACCGTGCGCGTTTACGGGTTGGGACCCTTCGGACGCCGCGAGAGCGACGAGCGACGCGGCCGCGGTCCTGGAGCTATGTTCCGTTATCACCGTGTACCGGCATTCCTCGTCGAGTTTCTCGTAGATATCGAGAACTCCCTCGTCGTGCCGCGGGTCGTCTTCGATACCGGCCAGAACGTACTTAGAGTAACCTATACCGTAAAGCGCCGAGCTGTAATAATCGGAACCGGCGGCCACCTTTTCGTAGTACGATATAGCTTTCCCGTAATCTCTTTCGAAGAGAGCCATTTCGCCCAGCCTGAAACAGATATCCGCGTAGTAACTGCGGTCTTCGCCCGAATTCGCCGCTTTCAAGTAATACGCTTCCGCGTCGTCGATTCTGCCCTCCTCTTCAGCGATGAAACCCAAGAAATACCACGCATACGCGAGCAGTTTATCGTCGCGGCAGTTCGCGGCGAGCGTCTCGAGGGTAGTACGGGACCCGTCGCAACGGATCAGGGGTTTCTCGGGTAAAGGTCCACCATACTCGTACGCTGACGCCGCCGCTTCCGCGAAACGTTCGAACTCTTCGACGGCCGCTTCCATCTCCTGCTCGTGTAGCATCTCGGCTTTCAAGACAAGTATGACGTACGCGTCCTCCTCGGCGGGGGCTCTCGCCAAAACCTCGTCGGCCCACACGGCCGCCCGCTCGCGCTTCCATCTTAGTTCCTCTATCGCCGCGTTGCGGGTTTCCTCGTCCTCAAACGGTATGTCGAAGACGACGTTAATGGTAACCTCGTAGTCTAAATACCGAAACGCGGCCTCCGACGCGATATCGTATCCGCCGCGGGCAAGGCCGATATATTCGTTAAGAGTATCATCGTCTAAATATCCCTTCCGGACGAATATCTTGACCTTATCCTCGGTCCGCCCGACGGCCGCAAGGCGTTCGACCGCGGTAATACTCGTCGTATCACCCGCCGAATCGGCGGCGTCGCCTTCACCAGGACCCGAATAAATCGAAGACGCCGAAACCGGTGTCGTCGTGATAACCAGGGCTATTATAAAACCTACCGTCCGTACCAAAATTACCTCCGTTTCAGGTTCAGGTTTTTCCGACCCTGTATATCCGTACGGATTATACTGAATTCGCTACACGTTTCAAAAGGTTTTTTTACCGGTCGACGGTTTTTTTCGTTACTCGACGTTACTCCTACCGACCAGGCTAACCGCTAAAAAGCCGTCCGGATACGAACATTAACACCATCGGTCTCTACGACGACGGAACCGTGGTCCGCCGTAACCAAAACGCGCGACCCTGCCCGCTCGAAAGCTTCTATTACCGCGGGATCCGGTCGTTCCGGTTTTCCGCCTCGTTTAGCGGAGATTACTACGACCGTCGGGCTTAAAACAACCGCTAAATCCCCTATCCCGTACCCCTCGGTCCCTCGCGCCGGCGCTTTCAACACGGTAACTCCCAAAGGCCCGCCCGTACCCGGTAACTTCCGCAACCGCTCCGGACTGCGGAACCCCGGGTAAAACAGCGAAAACCGCTTGTAGGTTAATAATATCGATGTCGAGTCGTCGCCCGCGAACGTCGTTAACCGGGCGTCGCCGAAGGAAACAACTTCCGGTCCCGGGCTTACCGTTTTAACGCCGATGTCGGCGGCCGCGTCCTCCCAGGCCGGCATCGGGTCGTACTAATCGCCGCCGGTCC
>CBDUXC010000135.1:0-5998 GCA_965371065.1 uncultured bacterium | reverse complement strand
TTTCTCAGCCATTTTTACTATAAATGTCAGTCTTATTATTCCCCTTGCCCGTCCCCCCGTTTTCCCCTATTATCTAACCTAGATGCCCGCCCCAGAAAACGTACAGTATTTCCTACCGCTGGTCGCCCGGCCCGCGCGGTACGTCGGCGGCGAGGTCGGCGCCCGGGAACCGGACCCGGACGAACGCCTCCGCGTCGTATTCGCCTTCCCGGACGTCTACGAGGTCGGGATGTGCAATAACGGACTGCTCTTCCTCTACGAGATACTAAATGACGTCTCCGGCGTAACCTGCGAGCGGGTTTTCGTTCCGGACGACGATATGGCGGCCCAGCTCCGGGTCAGGAACGTCCCTTTGTACTCGCTGGAGACCGGGCGCCCGGTCCGGGAAGCCGACGTGCTCGGGATAACCGTACCCTCGCCGCTCAACTACACGAACGCTTTATCCCTGCTCTCTCTATCGGGTATCTCTCTACTTTCAGCCGACAGACGCGAGGACGACCCGCTGGTTATCGTGGGCGGGCACGCGGTATTCAACCCGGAACCGTTCAGCGCCTTTGCGGACGCGTGCTTTATAGGCGAGGGCGACGAGGGGGTAGTCGAAATCGCCGAACTGCTTATCGAGTTGAAAGAGCTCGGCCCCGCGGCCCGCACCGAAAAGTTGGAAGCGCTCACGGCCGTCGAGGGCGTGTATATCCCGTCGCTCTACGAACCCGGCACCGACGGTAAACTCCATGCGCGGGAGCCGGCGCCGCCAAAGGTAAAGAAGCGCACCGTAACCGACGTCGGGAAACTACCCCACCCCGTATCGAAAATAACCGCGTGGCTCGCGCCGGTCCATGACCGCGCGGCGCTCGAGGTAACCCGCGGCTGCGCTCAAGCCTGCCGCTTCTGCCAGGCCGGGTTCGCGACCCGTCCGTACCGGGAACGCCCGGCGTCCGACGTCGTCCGGGCCGCCGGCGAAGCCGTCGCCATAACCGGGACCGGCGACCTTTCAATGCTCGGCCTCAACCCCGCCGATTACTCGCCCTTATTAAACGTTCTGGAAGAACTCAGGGTGAAACACCCCGGCATAAGGGTTTCACTACCGGCGATACGCCTCGAGAAGTACGGGGCGCGCGCAGCAAAGGCAGTCTCTGCCGAGAAACCGGGCCAGCAGACCTTCGCGCCCGAGACCGGAACCGAACGTCTCCGCCGGGCCATCAACAAGGAAATTACCGACGACGAAGTGCTCCGGGGTGTCCGGGCCGCCGGCGCCGGCGGGATACAGCGGGTCAAACTATACTTTATGGTCGGACTCCCGACAGAGACCGACGAGGACGTTATAGCAATCGCGAAGCTTGCGGCCCGGGCCGACAAAGCGCTCCGCGACGGGTTGGGCCGCTGGGGACAGGTAACCGTCAACGTCGCGGCGTTTGTACCCCAGGTACATACGCCGTTCCAGTGGTTCGGCCAAGTACCGCTATCCGAAATCAAACGCCGGTTTAATCTACTGCGTAAACACTTGAACCCGAAGATAAAACTCAAAGCCGACGACCCGGAGATGAGCGTTCTCGAGGCCGCCCTGGCCCGCGGCGGCCGGGAACTCGGACCGGTGATTCTGGACGCGTACTTGCGGGGCGCGCGCCGAGACGGCTGGCACGAGGCCTTCAAACGGGGCGTCTGGCAAGACGCGTTCGCCCGGGCCGGGATTAACGTCGAAGCGTACGCGTCTCGCATGCTCGACGTCGACGGGGCGCTCTCCTGGGACCATATAGACGTCGGCGTGACGAAAAAGTTTCTGGCGGCCGAATACGAGCGGACGTTCGCCAGCGAGACGACACCCGACTGCTTCGCCGAACCGTGCGCCGGCTGCGGCGCCTGCGCCGGCGAGCTTAAAATACGACGGTACGAACCCGAAGAACTTCCGGCTCCTCCCCCACCGGCGTACGACCGTACTGTAAAGGTCAAGCGCGTCCGCTTCACGTATCAGAAAACCGGTTTGTGGCGTTTCCTGGGGCATCTCGACCTAATGCGGCTCGTTATAATGCTTTTATCACGGGCCGGCGTACGTATGACGTACGGCCGGGGTTTCTCACCGAAGCCGCGACTGGAGCTTGCGCCGGCGCTCCCGACCTGCGCCGCCGGCGCCGAGGAGTGGGGCGACGTATGGCTCCACGCCGAAACGACGCCCGACGAGTTCTTGAAATCCGTGTCGGGAAGCGCGGCGGAGCTGGGGGTAACGTCCGCGATAACGATTGACGCGAAGGCTTCGTCGCTGGCTCGGGAGATAAACTACGGGGAGTACGTCTGCGACTTCGGTCCGGCGGCGGCCGTCGGCCGGTTGGATGCGAACACAATAACCGAAACGGTAAAACGCAAGTTGGACGAGATTAATAACCTCGTCCACAATACGCCCGCGGAAAACGAGCCGTACTTATTAAGCGCGGTTTATGTACCCAAAAGCGACGAGCTCACTTTCGCGCTGGTAAACGCACCGGACGGAAAGGGGCTTTCGCCTTTCGGCGTCGCCGGTGAGTTGACCGGGATACGCGAACCGCTATCGAAATGCACTATAATCACAAGGGTGAAGTGCGGGCGGTACGAAGGCGGGGAAATCGTTTCGCCGGCCCGTGTAGCGGGCGGCGAATAAAAAAGCGTTTATTTCGTTTTTTTAAGGTCGGCGGCCGTTACTATTCTTAACCCCAACCGTTCGGCGGCTTCTTTCGCAAGCGCGTTGTCGCGTGCGACCCGCTCTTCTATCGAAAGCCCAGCGTCCTCGGCCGCATGTTCTTCGCGGATACGGTGCCACATTTCGTCCATTTCGTCGAAGGTCATGTTACTCATCCCAACGTTTGGTTTCTCATACATTTATTTTACCAGAAGACTGCAAGAGACGCAATATTTTTTATGCCGAGCCCACCGGCTAACGTACCGAACAGCTGGGGGTCCCGCCGTACGCGGTCGCCGGCAAGCTGACGGGTATCAGCGAGCCGCCGTCGAAATGCATTGTAATCACAAGGGTAAAGTGCGGGCGGTATGAAAGCGGGGAGTAATATCGCTAACCGGAAAAAAATGAAACCGCCCGATTTATCGGGCGGTGCTTAACGCGCGGAGCGGCGAACGCCGACTTCAGTCGGCGTGTATATATCGAGCTGCGCCCCGGTTGAAGCCGGGGTTCGCGGCTTTCGGTATATTAAGCACCGGCGGGTAAACCCGCTTGTATCAGAACCGGGCGTGCTATCGCTCGTTTTTTGATGGACGACCTAAATTAATGAGGAAACGTCGTGAAACGGTTCAAATAACAGTTGCCGCCCGGCCCGACCTCTAATATAATCAGGTCGGTTATCGTTACTATGAACACAACAACGACATTCCATAAGCTTTCTGCCTGCACCCTTTTAATAACGGCCGCGCTTCTATTATCCTGCGGCGAAAAGGGTGGACAGGAAGAAACGCTCGAGTACGGCTTCTGCCCTATAAAGCTCGAGCCGTTCCACGTCTATTCGGCCAGGGGGAAGTACCTGCGGTACGATATCGTTGAAATCGTGGCCGAGTTCGACCTGGGTAAAATCCCGAGCGGCGACGACGCGGCGTTGGAGGGGGCGATATACAGAGACGGCGAGCTCGTCGAGACCGTCGGCGGAATAACGGAGCTAAATTTCACGAAGCGCGGCCCCGGCGAGTACTTCGCCCGGTGGCCGGTTCCGTGGAACCCGGCACTCGGCCGGTACGAAGCCCGGGTAAAAGCCGATATGTCCGGCAAGGCCGTCGAAAGCTCCTGCGAGTTTTCGATAGCAGGGCGTAAGTTCAAACCGCCGGCGAAACCCCTGTGTATAGTAAATCTCGAGTCGGACACCCGGTTCAAGGAACGGGCCGTTACCGGCCCGTACAATAAAGAAACCGGCTGGGAGCAGCTCGCCGCGTGGGCCGAGTTTATGGGCGCCGACGCGCTCTTCTACCTTACCGGAATCACCAAGGAGCGGTACGGCCCGACGATGGAGAAGCCCTGGTATCAGCACAACATAGATTTGGCCCACGACCTGGCGAAAGAAGCCCATAAACGGAACATCAAGTTCGGCGGTTGGGTCGGCGCTTACCTGCCGTACGGCAAGACCCAGGTCTCGATGCCCTACAAGTTCAGCCGCAACCTGGTGGAGGGGAAATTTTTTTATACGCTGCACATATCCCTGAACGACGAGAAACGCCGGGCGCAGGTCGTCAAGTTGCTCCGGGCGATGAACGAGAGCGACGATTTTGATTACGTAGGGGTCGACTACATACGGACCGGATTCGGCGGCTACGAGCTGGTAGACGACTTCGTCAAGGAGTTGAACCTGGAGACGCCGGCCGATTGGGGAAACAGAAATCTCGAAGGCCGGATGTGGTGGCTGGTCTCACGGCTCCGAGCCAGAGACGAACGGATGATCCGGCTCTGGCAGTGGTGGCGCGCGTCCAAGGCGGCCCGAACCCTGAAGCAGATGAAAGAGGAAGCCGGTATCACCAAACCGTTCTTCTGTTTTATGCTCTCATACGAGTACGGGCACCAACACGGGCAGGACCCGCTGATGATGTACGACGCGGGGGCGGACCTGGTTCTTCTGATGCTCTACGACGCGGACCGAAACAACTTCGATTATCTGATGTCGTCGTGGCCCGAATATACGCGCGACGGCCAGGCCGTACTCGTACCGGGGATATGCGTGGACAAGAACTTCCTTGAGAACCCGTGGGACAAGCGGGTAAACCAGCCGGTGGAGATGTTCAACCGCTATGATATGGTGGCAAACGACTTCTACCGCGACGGCGCCGTCGAGGGGCTTTTCTTCCACGACCTGGACCGAGCGATATATACGCGCAAGGGCGAACTCTATTGGGGCCAGGACTTCGCCGTCGCCGGCGGCGCGGCCTTCGGACGACTGCGGGAACGCGAAGGCGCCATCCCGATCAAGGTCAGAATCGAAGGTATTAAACCGGGACGCGGGATAACCGTCGAGGTGTCGGTCGAGAACATCGGTAAAGAGACCGTCGAGGAAGTTGAAGTGAGTATCCCGCCCACCGGCGGCGTCTTCCCCGGCAAAGACGCCAAGGTAACGATAAAAGACCTGGAACCGGGCGAGAAGTGGACCGTTGAACTCTCGGCCGGTACGGCGCCGGTGGACCGGATGCACGTGGTCGCGGCGATGGCCGTCTTCGGCGACCGGCCGTCCGACCGCAACTTCGACGTAAAGGCCGTTATACTATACAGGATACCAAAAAAAGAGGACGAAACGACCGAGGGCAAGCCCGGCGCGGAAGAAATCCCGGGCGAGAGCCCGCCCGAGGTACCGATGTAGCATACCGGGGCGTAAGCCACGCCCCGTGCGTTAACCGCCGGTTTATAAACCCAATGCTTTATAACCTATCGGGTACGCAGGAGGTATCCGATAGAACAACCTTATAATCCTTAATGAAGATGCCCTTCACGCGTACTATTCTCGCTAAAATCAAGTCGAACCCGATATATATCGTTATAATCGGGGCCTTTTTTATACGATTACCGCTATTATTCGTCGCGAACCCCCTGGTTTTCCCCGATTCCCGAGTTTATCACAAGCTGGCGTTAAATATCGTCGCCGGGTTCGGGTTCGGCGGGCCGATAAAACCGTATTTATACCGTCCGCCGTTGTACTCGGGTTTCCTAGCGTTGGTATATACGGCGTTCGGGCCGCACACCGTCGCCGCGATAATACTCCAGGCGGTTCTGTCGGCGGTTACCTGTTACTTCGTTTACCTTATAGCTTTAACTCTCTGGGACCGACGGGTCGCTCTGGTCGCCGCGGTCCTCTGGGCCCTCGGTCCGGACATAATAATATTCAGTAATTTAATATTAACCGAAACCCTCTATATGTTCCTGGCCGCGGTCACCTTGTGGCTTCTCGTCCGTTTCCGGGATAATTGGTGGGGAATCGTCTTCGCCGGCGCGTTATTGGGTTTGCTTTCGTTAACCCGCGGGGCCACGCTGGCGTTCGTACCTCTGCTT
>CBDUXC010000134.1:0-6011 GCA_965371065.1 uncultured bacterium | reverse complement strand
GTACGAAGCAGCGCCGGGAAAGAAACACCCGCCTTGCCGACGGCCTCGATTACCCCCCGCTGAGCTTCGTGCCAGACCTCAAGGTCGTCTTCCTCCATTAACCCTTTGACCGACGCCACCTGGTCGACGATAGTAAGGACGGATTCGCCCGTCAGTTCGGACTCGGAACCGATAAGCCGGTGGATACGCTCGCAAGCTTCGCGCGCCGCCAGGTCGTCGGGATTTTCCTTTACCACTCGGTTTATAATAGACGCCGCTTTATCCAACAACCCCTGCTCGGCATACACCTCCGCTAGGGTTATCGTCACTAAACCCTCTTCCGGCGTTTCGGCGGGTTCCAATTCCCCTTCTACCGCTCCCGCTTCACCGGTCGATTCAGGCGAGCTTTCAGCAAGCTGCTCCAACAAATGGAGCTTGTACTGGACGTCGGTATTTTCCGGTTCTATCTCTAGGATTTTCCTGTAATGTTCGCCGGCTTCATCGTACCGTCGACTGTCCCGTAGTACGTCGCCTAACAAGTTCAACGCCGCGACGTTGTACGGGTCCAGCCCAAGGATCCCGTTAATTTCGTCGACGGCGGCTTCAACGTCGCTCTTCGCTAGATAACACTTACTCAATAAAATCCTCGCGCTAAAATAATTCGGGAAGTTCCCGGCGCCTTTCGACAGGATTTCTATCGCATTATCGAACTCGTACTTGCGCGCGTACAGGCTCCCCAACACGGCGAATATAATCGCGCCGGGTTCCTTCGCGAGGATTTCCTCGTACCGGTTGATACGTTCCTCGTCGCTCGGTGAAAGCGTTACCATAACTCCAAGTGGTATAATACCTTTTTAACGATAAACGCGGTTTGCGTCCCGTAAACGAATTATATACGCCGACGAAAACTTAGTCAAGAAATAATATCCCGCCAACGCCGTACCATAAGGGCAAGTGCCTACGTTCTTCGGACCTTTTTCTTGACACGGCGGGGAAAATATGTTAGACTAGGCTAACTTCGGTATGAGCGATAAGAAAGAAAACCTGTCGGAATCTCAGGAAGATTACCTGGAAGCCGTTTACGACCTGATAAACGACTGTGGCAAAGCCACCGTATCGGAAATAGCCGAGCGCTTGAACGTCGCTAAACCAAGCGTCGTAAAAGCATTGAAACGCCTGAGGGAACTCAAGCTCATAACCCAGGAACGATACGGCGATATAAACTTAACGCCGGAGGGCCGAAAGAGGGCCGAGCTGGTCAGGCTGCGGCATAACACCCTCGTCTACTTCCTTACCGACTTCCTCGGCGTCGGCGACGATATGGCGGAAACCGACGCGTGCGCACTCGAGCACCACTTATGCCCGAGTTCGACCGAACGGCTCCTTGCGTTTATTAAACTAAACGATGAAAACGTCGTACGCGTGGTCGAAGGCGAGAACTTCGAAATCGGCAGTTTCATAAAAAGGACAGACCGGCCCGCCCGGAAGAAAAAGAAGGGCGACAGAAGGAAAAATAAATGACGACGCTGGATAAACTGGATATCGGCGAGCGCGGGGTCGTAACCGCAATCAGAGCCCGCGGCAAACTCCGCCGGCGGCTTCAGGACATGGGCGTCGTCAAAAACGTCGAAATAGAAGTAGTTAACACTGCGCCGTTGGGCGACCCGATAGATATTAAAATCCGCGGTTTCAATCTGGCGCTGAGGCGGCGCGAAGCCGCGCAGATTGAGGTGGGATTAACGCGGAAGCGGTTATCGGGTCTCCAAACCGGAGATACGGCGGTTATCGTCGGCTTCGAAGCGGGAAGAGGACTTCGCCGGCGCTTGTTGGCGATGGGGCTCGTCCCCGGCGAATCAATCCGTATCATTCGGGCCGAAAGTTCCAACCCGATAATAATCGCCGTAAAAGACTCCAGGGTGATGCTCGGCCGGGGGATGGCCCGTAAAATCATGGTCTATATGGAAGATCCGGCGGACGTCGTCCCGGCCAAGAAGGTAGAGGAGAGCGTCCAGGGTTAAACGGGAACGCGTTTTTATTTCGAGCATAAGTTAGCCCCAGCTAACATCAGGAGGTGTATCGCTTTAGTGGAAACGATAACAATAGGCCTCGCGGGTAACCCCAACTGCGGCAAAACCACGATATTCAACAATCTTACCGGCGCGCGTCAGCACGTAGGCAACTGGCCCGGCGTAACGGTCGAGAAAAAAGAGGGTTACTTCGAGTCTGACGGTTACCGGTTCAACGTCGTCGACCTTCCCGGGACCTATTCTCTCGGTGCTTACTCTTTGGACGAGGTGGTCGCCCGCGACTTTATCCTTTCCGGCGGCGCCGATGTCGTCGTCAACGTGGTAGACGCGTCCAACGTCGAACGCAATCTATATCTGACCACGCAGCTAATCGAGATGGGAGCGAACGTCGTTATCGCGCTAAATATGGTTGACGAGGCCGAGAAGAAGTACCACCTGGACGCGGGCGGCCTCTCGGAACTTCTCGGGATACCGGTCGTAAAGACAATCGGCCATTTAAACAAAGGGACGAAAGAGCTTATCGCGATGGTAATCGACGTTGCGCATACGTGTACGACTTGCGACTTGAACTTGAGATACGGAAACGAAATAGAACCTCATCTGGGCGAAATAGAGAACGCGCTGTCCGACTTTCAAACCCTGAACGACCTACGCCCCCGTTGGGTGGCTTTGAAACTTCTGGAAGAAGATGAACGGGTACAGGAGTTAGTTAGCAATAACCGGGAAGGACCGCGACTTTTAGGAAACGTCCGAAGCGCCGTCGAGCACATCCGAACCGTCGTAGGCGACGACCCGGAGGTCCTGATCGCCGATTACCGTTACGGATTTATAGCCGGACTGGTTAAGGAAGCCGTACGCCCGAAGGAGCCGTCGAAAGCGCGGCGCAACGTATCGGACCGTATAGATAAAGTCCTGATGACCAGGATCATTGGGCTTCCGAGTTTTATCGCCCTCGCGTGGGCTATGTTTCAATTGACGTTTACCGTCGCCAACCCCCTGGTTAGGGGAATCGAAATCGTTTTCGAGTGGCTGGGCAAGAACCTCGGGGCGTTCTTAACGTCGGTCGGCTCGCCGTCGATAGTAACGAGTTTCCTCGTAGACGGCGCTATCGGCGGCGTCGGCAGCGTACTCGTCTTCGTCCCAAATATCTTCCTTCTCTTCCTTATGATTTCGATTATTGAGGATACCGGGTACATGACCCGCGTCGCGTTCCTGATGGATAAGCTGATGCACAAACTCGGGCTCCATGGCCGCAGCTTTATCCCGATGATACTGGGGTTCGGTTGTAACGTCCCGGCTATTTTGGCAACGCGGACGCTGGAAGCCCGGCGCGACAGAATGATAACGATACTGGTGAACCCCCTGATGTCGTGCTCGGCCAGATTACCGGTTTACGTTCTGTTCGCGGGCGCGTTTTTCACCGCACACCAAGGCTTCGCGGTATGGTCGTTATACCTTCTCGGGATAGTCCTGGCCGTCGTTATGGCTAAAGTGTTCGGTTCCACGCTGTTCCGCGGCCAAACGGCCCACTTCGTAATGGAACTTCCGCCGTACCGCTTACCGACCGTACGGGGGACCGTCATACATATGTGGGAGCGGGGGCGCTTGTTTTTAAAACGTGCCGGCGGCATCATCTTCGGCATCGTAATTGTCCTGTGGGGCCTATCGAACTTGCCGCCGGGTGTCGAGTACGCCGGGGAGAACAGCTTCGTCGGGTATATCGGCAGGGCGGTAGCGCCGATATTCGGCCCGGCCGGCTTTGGTGAGTGGCAGTCGGCCGTCGCGCTTATCTTCGGGTTCCTCGCGAAAGAGGTAGTCGTCGGGACCTTTGGCGTACTCTACGGCGCGGGTGAAGAAGGGCTAAAAACCGTCGTACAACAACACTTCACGCCCCTCTCGGCGTACGCGTTTATGGTGATGACGCTGATATATACGCCCTGTATGGCGACGGTCGCGATCATCAAGCGGGAGACCGGGTCCTGGGGCTGGACGCTCTTCGCTGTCGCTTACAGCCTTATACTGGGCTGGACGATGGCCGTCGTCGTGTACCAAGTCGGGCTGCTGCTGGGGTTGGGTTAGAAGGAGACGCGGATGTTCGAGTTAATATTTATCCTGGGGATAACGGCGGTAGGCGTCGCCGCAACGGTGTGGTTTTTGCGGCGCGACACGAAGGAAGACGATATTTGCGGCGGTTGTACTTGCGGGCATAAGGAGCCGGTGAAAAAAGTCCGAAAGCTAAAGATTAATAACGGGGGATAACGCAAATGATAGCAAATGAAAAAAAGGAGGAAAAATGGTAAGAAGATACGTAATCCTATTAACGGTATTTACCTCGATAGTCTGGCTTGCGTCGGGAGCCTTCGCCGACCAACGGTCGTACGTCTGGACCTACGAGTATAAGACCCAGGAAAGGGGCAAGGGCGAAGTCGAAGCGTACTTTACCCTCTCGACGCCCGATATGGGCCGTTTTGAAGGTAACGTGACGACCGAACACCAGCTCGAGCTGGAGGTCGGTATGACGGACAGGTTCGACTTCTCTGTCTACCAGAAGTTCGGGCAGAACCCGGGCGAAAGCCTCGAGTACAAAGGGTTCAAACTGAGGGCCAGGTACCGGTTCGGCGAGAAGGGGCGATTCTTCGTCGACCCGTTGGTTTACGTCGAGTATAAAGGGAAGCCGGACTTTTCGGAGCACGGGTTCGAGCTGAAGATGATAATTGCGAAAGATATCGGCGGGTTCAATTTCGCCCTAAACCCCGTTCTCGAGATTGAGAACGAAGACGGCGAATGGGAACTGGAGCCCGAGTACGCTGCAGGAATGAACTTCGCGATTACCGACCTGCTCCGGGTTGGACTGGAAGTTAAAGGAAGTGGGTCCGGGCATTATCTCGGTCCGGTGGTCTCCCACGGAACGAAAAACCTGTGGGTAGCTCTCGGGTCCGGTATTAAAATAGGAAAAGTTGACGAAGGTAAACCTGAACTAATGATACGAACGCTATTGGGCATAGGTCTGTAACCAGACCGTGATAAAAATGACGGTACCGTTTAGGTTTCGTTGAAGTAAAAAAAGAGCCTACCGCGTAAAGTTGAACTTGACGACGGTCTCCGCGTCATATAAACTCTATTTTACGACCGTCCCGTCCAGTACGTCCGTTTTTACCACCGATTATATAAGTACTCGTAGAACCACGGGGAACGCGTTATGCGGTTGGGTTTGGCGATAGTGCTCTGGTTCGCCGTTTTTCTCCTCACGATAGGAAATCGTCAACTAAGCGACACGTCCGTCCAGCCCTGTTACGGCGAGGACGTCGCATATATATAAAACCGTCGGCGAGGTCGTTATTATACTTTTTTTCTCGGCCGTTTACGCCTACGGCACCAGGGGCGATAAGTGGCTCGGGGCCGTTCTGGGCGCCGGGATTACGTGGGTAGTTGTACCGTAGCCGCCGATTTTATAATAGTGTTCTACGACCTCGGGCTACAGGTGGACGGTTCATTAATACACTACCGTTTTTCCGGCGGGCGGCTTTGGCCGATAATCCTACCAACCCAAATATCGGGGCCTTTATTAATGGGGCTTCTATGTAACATCGGTAGGTAACCGGTACATATAAATAGGAATTATCGCCTGAGATAGTGGGTACGTGTACCTTAACGGCTAACGAAATAAGCGTCAATAACCCATTACCGGGTCGCAAAATAGATTGAAGGAAATGGGGAAACGGCGGTGGATAGAAC
The DNA here is from genome assembly GCA_965371065.1 of uncultured bacterium. Classification (GTDB taxonomy): domain Bacteria; phylum RBG-13-66-14; class B26-G2; order WVWN01. The sequence continues at coordinate 270 of CBDUXC010000134.1, read as the reverse complement.
CGATAGACGGGTTTTTATGGGGATAATTGGGGTTTTAGTAGCCTTTATCGCCGGCGTGGGTTTCGGGTTGTTGTCTCTGTTCGGGGTTAAAAAGGACGAAACCCGCGACGCGTTATACTGGCGGATTATTAGGCGGTAGAACCGAAGGTGGTGCTTTCTTAACGGTGGCGTACTTCGTACGGTACGTAACTATGGACGGACGAAGAAGTCCGGGATTTTCGCTTGACACGCGGTAGCCGGTCTGATATAAATATTAATGGGTCGGAATAA
>CBDUXC010000133.1:0-6024 GCA_965371065.1 uncultured bacterium | reverse complement strand
GCGCGTGTTCACACAACCGTTCTGGCCGGGATCTCGGCGTTCTTCGGGCGCGACGGAAACGTCAAGGACATTGGCGACCAATCGTCACTCGCGGTTGCGGCGTTCAAATCAGCCGTCGGTGAAACCGGCGATATCTTCCCGCTCTTCCAACCGACGCCGTTCGGGATGCCTGTTCCGATAGGGTATATGATATGGACCCTGGCCGAACGGCGCGAGCCGGGGACCACGCCTTACGAAGAGGTTAAAGAAGCCGTGGCGGAAGACGCGGCCCGGGACGCGGCCCTTGCCGATTTAAAAGCGAAGGCCGACGACGTCAAGGCCGGGCTGAAAAGCGCCGGCGACGACGGCTTCGTGGAAGCCGGTCGGTCATACGGTTATACAACCAACGGTCCCGTTACGGTACGGGCTACGACCCGCCTACCGGAATTGGGTAGGTTCGGTGTTGTGAAGGAGTCGCTGTTCGCCGCGGAAGCCGGCGATTGGATCGGACCGTTGAAGACGCCCAAGGGGTACTTTATCGCTCACGTAGTCGCGAAGGAGGAGCCGGGCGAAACCGATTACCAGACGTCGAAGAAACGGCTCAAAGCCGGGATGATGATGGGCTTGCGGGAGAAGATGTACGCCGATTGGCAGCATTGGATGCAGGCGAACGCGATAGTCGAGAACAACGCGAAGGCGTTTCTGGAAGCCGAGAGGGTCGGCGTCGAGGGAGAGGTGCCGCTCGATTTACCCGTACCTTTCTATTAATAGGGTAAAGTAAGGTTTGGATAAACTCTTCGGTGAAAACGGCGATTTCCGACCCTATATCGGCTGCGACGAATCGGGTAAAGGCGATTACTTCGGGCCGCTCGTAATGGCCGCCGTAGCGGTCGAAGCCGCGGCCGATGTTGGAAGTTTGGTTGAACTCGGCGCACGGGATAGCAAGAAGGTTAGTGACGCCGCCGCCGAGAGGATAGCGGAAGATATTAAGCGGGTCGTCCGTACGCGGGCGCTGGCGCTGGAACCGGAACGGTACAACGAGCTTTACGGCGAGTTCAAGAACCTGAACCGGATGTTGGCGTGGGCGTACGCTCAAGTTATAGACGATTTAGCGGCGGAAGCGCCGGGCTGTAAACTCGTGGTTGTCGATAAGTTCGGCGACGAAGGTTATCTGCAGACGGCTGCGTCCGCGGTCGGAGCCGAATACGGCTTGTATCAAGTAACGGGCGCCGAAAAATACCCCGCGGTCGCGGCCGCGTCGCTCATCGCCAGGGCCGAGTTCTTGCGCGGGATAAAAAATCTTTCGGCCGGTCTCGGATTCGATTTACCGAAGGGGGCCACGGACGTGGTTGGCGTAGGCCGTTTAATCGTCGAGGAGTTCGGTTCGGCAAAGCTTGGCGAAATCGCGAAACTCCATTTCAAGACGACGCGGCAGATATTAAACAGTTAGAATAAACGTACTTGCTACGTACTAAACAGTGTGATATAAATTAATGCGATAGAAACAATAGGGGGTAGGTAAAGGCAATGAAAAAGGCGCTATTGGTTGTCTTGGCATTGGCGTTGCTGCCCGTATATAGCGGCGCGATGGTTTGGGGTCTCGGGTTCGGCGGCGGCGGCGCTTTGCCGATAGGTGGTTACGCCGAAACGGCCGGCCTTTCGGCGGTCGGTGCCGGCGAGTTCTCGATTTGTGTCTCGCCTAAGTTTTTCGTGAACGTTAGGGGCGTGTACAGGATAAAACATACCGGGAAAGAGGACGATTTCGTCGGAAAAGGGGAGTATAAATCCATCGTCTTCTGGGCCGGGCCGGCTTACCGGTTCGACTTCTACCCGATTATGCTTTTCGTCAACGGGGCTGCCGGCGTATCAAAAAACGACTTCAAGTACCCGTATCTTGACGCTCAGGATACCGAGCATATGGGTACGACGAAGGATTATAGGTTTATTGCTTACGGCGGTGGTGGTATGGACTACCGTTTGACCGATATTGTCTCGCTTGAACTATCGGGCGGAGTGTCTTCAATGTTCGGCGGGGAGTCGCCCGGCGGTGTAAGCGCGCAGTTGAAAGAGGGTATGCTGGCTACGATAAACTTCACGGCGATGTTGAAGTTCTACTTTATGTAAGCTGTGGTTTCTTATAAAGTTGGTTTTATGGTTAAAGCTCCGAAATTATACGTACGGATCGACGATGAGGAACACGGCCCGCTCACCGTAGAAGAGATTAAAGAGTGGGTCGACGAAGGTCGATTTATTCTCGACGATTTCATCCGTATGGACGGTAACGTCCACTGGGTCAAGGCCGAAAACGTCGTCCACCTGAAAGCCCTTTTCGGCGAGAAACGTCAACGGGAAGCCCTGGGGGCGTTTGAGAGTTGGATTGACGCGGTACGGTCCGGTAAACCGGCAACACAGCTTTCGCACACCGGCGTAGAGGCCGAACGGGCTCGCATTCAAGAAGAACTGGACGGGCTCGAGAAAAAACGCAAACGCATAGAGAAGGAAGAGCGTACTTTACGGGAAGCTGACGGGGAAAGGGAAGAAGAGTTCCGCCGCATATTAAGCGAGAGGAACGAGTTGGAAGAAACCCGCCGGCGATTGGAAACGGAAGAAGCGGAAGTTAGGAAGATGGCGGCGAGGGTGAAGAAGACACGCCGCGTACCGGCCCTGATTGCGGCCGGGGTGGTCCTGACGGTTCTGATAGCGGCGGTCCCTATTTATTACTTCGCTTTGTATCTACCCGGAAAAGACGCGGCGGAGAAGGCCGATACGCTTACCGACAAGCTGGCGAAGCTAGACGAACTCGAAAGGCGTATAGCCGGTCTGACCGACGAATATAACGACGCTATAACCCGCGGCGACGAAGGCAAGGTCGAAGAGCTTAAGAAAGAAATCGACGAAGCGCTGGCGAAAAAAGAAGAGCTGGTAGAAGATATCGGCCCGACGATGGATACTACTAAAGGGAAAACCACGCTTGGCGGTTTGCTTCGTGCGGAGGGGCCGGGTGCGAACACGCCCACCAGGTCGTCGGGGGCCGTAACCAGCGCTATAGGCGGGAACATCGGCGGTTTGCGTTCGACTTACAGCAGTGAACTCTCTGTAAATCCTGACATTTCCGGCCAGATTATCGTCGGGTTTACGGTGGTCGCTGGCGGCTCGGTTTCGAACGCTCACGTAGTCAGCTCGACGATAGGGAACTCGGCCGTCGAGAGCGCAGCGGTAGCCGCGGTGAGACGGACACGGTTCGGCGCCGCCGACGGCGAAACAACGATGACTTACAAGTTTGAGTTCGCGCCGCGTTAAGTGGGGACGGACGTTTGAACCGCGATTACGCACCATATATTGAGGTATATTAAATGGTTTTGACGTTTAGGCGGTTTGATTTTAGGTTTTTAATGTGCTAGTTTTTAGTTGGTGTCGTCGCGATAAAGAAGTAGGGCGTGTTTTTGCAGGTATACGTAAAAATATCGGGTGAAAAGTCGGGTCCTTTTGCGTTGGAGCAGTTATCCAAATGGATCCAATCCGGGCGCCTTCGCCAGGGCGATTATCTTATCGCCGGCGACGAATCGGTGTTGCTTAAACCGGAACATATACCCGAACTTATCGCGCTGCTGAAGGAGGAAGAAAGCGGCGTCCGATGGGAAAATTTCCGAAAGTGGTTAACGAAAACGATAGCATTTAGTACGTCGCCGCCAAGCAATACCGACGAGGAGCTTTCCGCGTTAAGGGAAGAGAACAAGCGGCTAACGGGGCGGTTAGCCGAACTGGAAGAAGAAGTCGAACAGGTAAAGCGGTCCGACGTGGAACTCGACGATGAACTCCGTAGAATACTAGAGAAGAAAACGGCAGTTGACCGTGAAAGGCGCGGGCTAGAGTCGATACGCGAGCGCCTGGAACGCCGCGAGAGGACTACGGCCAGGCGAGGTCGGTTCCCGATTTACGTGGCGATTGCGACGGTCTTCGCGATAATCGGTGTAGTGGCGCCTTTGTGGTACGTCGGCATTTACCACCCGTCGAAGGAAGCGAAGGAAACCGCTTTACGGGCGGCCGAGAAGTACGATAAAGCGAACGAAACGTTAACGGAGTTACTTTACCTCCACGACGAGGTTCAGGTACTTTATGAAAGGCTTAATAGGTTAAATAACCAACTTGTCGAAGAACCCGGCGACGGAGTTTATAAAGATGCAACGGAAACGGCGGCGGAACTAAGCGATACAGCAACGGAAGTCGAAAGGATAAGCGCCAGGATAGAAGAAATGGTACCCGGTTCGGTTAGCCTTGACGTTTTGGTTTTACCCACGTGGCCGGCCGGCGACGACCCGGCCCGTAACGACGAGGTTATGGAAGCTAAATTAAGACCGCGGCGCAACCTGGTAATTTCCGCGTACAGTACCGCTTTAGTAGAGGACCCGGAAATAAGAGGTTACGTGTTGGTTTCGGCGGAGATAGGGCGCGACGGCTTCGTTGACGATGTGGTTATCAAAAAGACGACGATAGACGCGCCTTTCGTAAAAGACGCGTGTAAAAAGACCTTCGAGCTTACGAACTTCGGTAAAGCGGAATCTGACACAACCTGCCTTTTTAAGTTCGCCTTCGAGCCGGAGGGGTAGGGGAGACGTTTACGTAGCCGATAAACAGGTTTTAGTATAAAACCGCGCCGGGAAAACAGCGGCGTTTTTTTCGTTTTTTTAGTGTGTAGGTTGACATCGCGAATACTTTCGCTTAATATACTAACGACGGTCGATTAATATATCAAAAACCCCCGCTCGAAGTTTTAAGCAATGAGCGGTAAGCAGAATAACGTTGGAGTAGTAGTAGGCGGGAGCGGGCGAAATGCGTATAAAAAGCATATATATTATATCGTTATTCGTCCCGACCTTTTTATGCTGCGGTCACGGTATGGACATAGATACTCTCAACAACGGTGAAAACGTTATAGAAAATACCGCGCTGAAGATAGTCGTTGACGCCCAGGGGACCAAGGGGCGCCCCGGCGAGGTCTCGGAATTGTATTTTAAGAAGTATTCCGCGACTAGCAACCTTGCTAAAAACCTTTACGGTGGAGTTCAGGCCGGCGAATATTTCCCGGCGCCGGGTACGGTTCGCAAAATAAACGAGGAAACCCTGCTATTCAACTCCGATTACTTGCGTAAAGGCGGCGATCAATTGCCGTTGGCTACGGAGATTACGTATAAACTCGAGGGGAACTGCCTTAACGTAAGGTTCGAATTCACCAGCAACGGCGAAGTAGAACTGCCGAAGGGGTTGGAAGCTGATTTCGATTTAACGAGTTACAACGACCTGCAAGGGTTTACAAACGGCGCACGCGATTTTTTATATGAGTTCGACGCGTCCGGAGAAAGCCATAGCGGGGTTTCCTATTTTTTAAACCAGCGTTTCATCGCGAGGGGGGAACCGGGCAGTATTACGTTCGTTGTCAGGAACCCGTTCGAATCGAACGTGAAGGTAGCGGATACGGCCGGCCCGGGCGGTCATTTCACCTTCGTCTTTTTCGACCATGAAGAACCGCAATTGAAATTGCCTGGGCCCGATTACCATTCGGTTCTACCGGCAGGTTATACGTTCCACCGTGAAGTGGAAATCTACTACGAAGGGAACATAGGTGACGATACGCCGACTGGCCCGAGCGCCGCGGTTTATTTTTCGCCCCACCGGGAAGGGGCCGACGGGACGATTATGATTATGTGGGATGAGTTACCGTCACCGCCGCAGCCGGGACCGGACGAATGGGATATAGTTTATAGTTCCGAAGACGACGCAACCTATCTATCGGAAGCTATTCGTACCCTTGAAGAAAACCCGGAAGTAAAATACATCTGGTTAATAACACCTGATTTCCTCGGTTGGAAGAACTACGAAGATTATTACGTAGACGACGTCCCCGATCCGACGTGGGCTAATTACCATTCGACGGCACGAATACTCGATTGGGCGCCGGACGAATGGAAAACCTGGGTCAAACAAATCGAGAATAGCGCTCCTTCATATGAATGGATGTCGAGGGTCGCTTTAGGGAATCACGGGTAT
>CBDUXC010000132.1:0-6034 GCA_965371065.1 uncultured bacterium | reverse complement strand
CTTTCCCAACCATTTAAACGTCAAAACCCGGCGATATCCCAGAAGCACCAACCCCACGGTTACGGCGACGATGAATAGCGGGTACGCCGCGGCGACGGGCGTTAAAATCCCGGCCCCGGTCCCGCCGGCGGCCCCGACCGCCAAAGAGCCAAAGATACCAGTCAGGGCAAACGACGCTACGAACCGGTCGACCGGGCGCCCCCGGTACAACCACGCGACGCCGAAGATAAACAACGGCAGCACCATTAAAAGCGTCGTCGCGAGAAACACGCCGGCGTAGTATCCCTGGAGCAGGTTGAGCGAGTTGTTGAAGAACGCGTACCAGACACCGATAATCTTCTCGCCGGTCGTCAACAGCGGGTCGGTTACGACGGGGTTCACCGTCGCCCATATACCGTCGACGCCGCCGCAGGCGAACCGAAGGACCCCATAGACGACGCCGATCGCAACGGCAATCGTCAACCTGGCCGTCTTCGCGGTACCGACGGCCCTGACCCAGAAACCGGCCGCCGGGACTACGACGTATATCGGGCCGAAAAGCGTCGCCGCGGCGGCGACGACCACCGACACCCAGGAAACCGACCCACGCTCGACGTCCCGCGCCAGAAGGACCGCGGTCCATACGGCTAACGCCCCGGCGGCCAGGGCCGGCGACAGCGCCAACGCGTCGCCGACGACTTTGCCGTTGGCTACGCACAAGAGCGAAGCTGCCAGAGCCACCTGCACCGACATCAACCGGGACGCCAGAGCGTAAACCCCAGCCGCGGCGCCCAGGCAAATCGCCAAGCCCCAAACGTGCGCGGCGGCGACGGACAGCCAATCGGGCAGGCCGACGGCTCTTATGATAAAGACGTCGAAAGCGACCGGCAGCCCGACAGTCGCAGGAAGAGCGAGAAGCATCCGGACGTTCTCCGGGAACCCGACCCGCTCGGCCAGGTACAACGGCGCGCTAACGATCGATTCCGGCGCCGCTGCGAACCCGGCGACCGCAACGAAACGGGCGACGTACATTATATATACGGCCGCCGCTATAACCAGAACCCAGAACAGAGCCTGTCCGCGGTACTTCACGTCAGGTAAAACTACTCCTCGCGCGCGATATCGAAAACGGCGCCGGCTTCCAGGCGCCCTTCTTTCATCATCCTGAGAACCCGGTTCGCCTCCTCGATAGCGAAGGTCTCGATCGTGGTTTTTATAGGTATCTCGGCCGCGAGCCGCAGCAGCTCCTCGCCGTCGCGCCGCGTGCTGTTCGCGACGGACCGGAGGGTCTTCTCATAATATAGATGTTTCTCGTAGTCGAGTTCAGGTATCGGCGTCATATATATCCCTACCAGCGCCACGGCCCCGCCTTTATCGAGATGCTCCAGGGCGACCGGCACAAGTTCGCCGGCCGGCGCAAAGACGACGGACGCGTGAAGCTTCTCGGGCGGCGCGTCGTCGTACGGGCGCCCGGTCCAGACCGCGCCCAGCTCATCGGCCAGCTTCCGATGACGTTCACCCCGAGAAAATACGTAAACGTCGCAGCCCCAATACAGCGCCACTTGTATAGCGACGTGGGCCGAGTTACCGAAACCGTACATCCCGAGCCGCCGGCCCGGCCGTATACCGCTCAACCGAAGCGCCCGGTAGCCGATGATACCGCCGCAGAGCACGGGCGCTACCTCGACGGCCGGAACGCCCTCGGGCGCCGGATACGCGAAGTCGGCGGCGACGACCGCGTACTCGGCGTAACCGCCGTCCACCGAGTACCCGGTAAACCCGGCGCTCTCGCACAGGTTCTCCAGGTCGCGTTTACAATAATCGCATTCGCCGCAAGCCCACGCTAGCCACGCGGCGCCGGCCCGATCGCCGCCCTTAAACCGCGTTACGCCCTCCCCCACCTTCTCCACCGTGCCGACGATCTGGTGCCCGGGGACGACGGGGAGCTTGGCGGGCGGAAGCTCGCCCTCTACCTGGTGAAGGTCCGTACGGCACGCGCCGCACGCCAGCACCCGCAACAGCACCTCCCCCGGCCCCGGTTCCGGCACCGGCGCGTCAATAAGCTCGAGCGGCTCGGTCTCGACGGGGGCGGGGTTAGTGAGGTGGATGGATTTCATAGTTATCGACCGGGTTTAAACTAGTAATCCGCCAATAACCTATCGACGACATCCGGTCCTTTTTCTCTACCAACCTCTGAGTAAATCGATAATAACGCCTTATACGTTCCGGCGCCACCGAGTAGGTCCCAGAACTCCCGGCCAAGTAAAACCATATTGTCCATATCCAAAAAGTTACCGACCCAATGGTCATAATCGGAACGTTTCTCGCCGTACGGGTTATAAGGCATCGCGTAATAAGTCTTCACTCCGCGCGACTTATCTAAAATAGCATGGATACGAAGGAGCCTTTCGAGAACCTCCAAGCATTGACCCTTATTAGGCTTCGGGCTTTTTATCTCGAAAAAGTATTTAGTACGTTTAATCTGCGTAAACAAATCAAGGGTTAATTGAATCGGTCTCTTTCCCCCGCTCTTAGGCTTACGTCTAACTCGTTCAACTAACGAGGGAAAATCCTCCGGCGCACCTGTTTCTCTTAGTTCATTGGCTATCGACCCTATCTCATTGAAAACGGATTCGTATATCTCTCCCTTTAGCCTATAACCTCTCTCGCAATTATGACCGGCCCCCAGCGATATCAACCGAGCCGATTCTTCGAAAGAACCGCCTAAACGCGAAGAAAACTTCCTCTCGAACTCCGAACTACGTAGTATACCCTCGGGTAATAAAGCCTGGTGGAACGGTTTATAGTAGCCAGGTTTCACCTCAGTCGTTATTGGTCTAAGATCCCTCGGTTTTACTTCGGTCTTCGTCACGTCTTCCAACAAACCGGTAATAAAACCTTCTAAATAACCTTTAATTTCGCTCCTGGTTTCCCTTTTCATTTCCGAACCCTCCATACGAAAATGGACTCGTAAAAATCGGTCGATCTACGCCCGGTACGTCGATTTACGTGCCTCTTAAGTTCGGTTTCTTGGGTGTAATCCGTAGCCTCTAAAATAACGGGATAGAGTTCTACCGAATCGTTAGCAATAATTACTAACGGCGCACCTTCCTTCATATTTTCACCGACGTTCGTTAAAACCGCCGCAATACTAGATATATATTCACCCTTAGCTCGCTTCGACCTACCCGTTTTAGCCGCACCTATCTCTTGGTGCTCTTCGTTTTTTAGGCCTAGTAACTCGAACGCATATTTATGTTGTTCGTGGTAATCAATTAAACCAATATACGGTGGCGAAGTAATCACAATATCAGCTTCGGGGAAGTCAATACTCCTTGAATCGCCGTGTGCAGCGGTAACGCCAGCTCCGGTTCTGATTATCGAAAACTCCTTTATCCGCTTAATGGTATCCAAACTATAACGACGTAGGAATTTAAACGCCTCTTCGACAGGTTTACATATCCGACCGTGTTTATAACATTCGTAAGGCTCCCGTACCGGTTTCTTAGGGAAATCCAAATCGTAATGGGTAGTCAACCGAGCCGACCTAGCGGACCGAGATAAAATTATCTTCAAAACGTCCGAATACCTATAATCATTTATCGTATCTCTATACGCTAAAAGCTCACGTAGGGTTTGCGGGGCGTACCATTCGTTTAAGTAATCGTTATCGGTCAATCGTTCATTTCCTAACTCGGAAAATAAAGTATGCTGCGTTTCCAATTTTACCTTGGTTAAGATATCCTTAACTTCGTTCTCTAACGTAGAGATATCGTAATCGGCCGTCTTAACTTTAGAAAGTAAGCAATTAAATTCCGAAATATCTACGCCTAGGGACGGTACCCCTAAAGTAGCCGCTTCAACAAGGGTTGTCCCCGAACCGCAAAACGGATCTACTACAAATTTAGGGTTAAACTTCCTTAAAAATATTTCTACTATTTGTGGAACGAACTTCCCAAGATACGGGTGCAGTCTATGAACGTGTTTCGTCCTAATACGCTCAGGTAAATCTTTCTCCGTCCAATTCAGGTTAAGCGCATCCAGGTCGGTTTCGGTATTGACCGACGCGAAATCCGTTAACGGTTCTTGGGTATAGACAGGATTGTATACCATTGATCACCTAACGGAGCTTCTTACGTTTAACCCCTCGCGTTCCTCTCCCAGAATACCCCGTCTTCAAACCCTTGAATAAAGGTATCAGCCTCCGCCAACCCCAGCCGCTTCTCGGCCAGGAGGCAGTAGTCCTCGTCTATCTCGACGCCGGCGTACCGGCGCCCAAGCTTCTTAGCGGCCACTGCCGTCGTGCCCGAGCCCAGGAACGGATCGAAGACGAATTCGCCGGTCCGCGAGCTCGCGAGGATTACCTTGGCGATCAGCTTCTCGGGTTTCTGAGTCGGGTGGTCCGTGTTCTCCGGCATTGACCAGAACGGGATCGTAATGTCGGTCCAGACGTTCGACGGCGCCGTCAGGCGGAAGTTGCCGTCTTCCGTTTCCTCCCAGTCTTTCGGCTCTCCGCTCTCGCGGTAGGGCGCAACGACGCGCCGCTTGAGCTTCACCGCGTCGGCGTCGAAGTAATAGTCGTCGCCCGCCGTCGCGAACCAGACGTCCTCGGCGCAGTTCTTCCAGTTGGCGCGGGCGCCGCGGCCCTTCTCCCGCTCCCAGGTTATCCGGCTGCGGACCGTCAGGTGCCGGGCAAGAACCCGGGCCACCGCCGGCGAGCTCTGCCAGTCGGCGCAGACGTAAACCGACGCAGCAGGCTTGAGAGTCGGCAGCAGCGGTACGAGCCAGGACTCGATCCACGCCTCGTAGTCGTCGGCGGTCATCCGGCGGAACCCGGCCGAACCGAAGTCCTTCGACAGGTTGTAAGGCGGGTCCACGAAGAGGAGGTCCACGAACCGGTCGGGGAGGTACGGCAACACGTCGAAGAGGTCTTGATTGACGATACGGTTCTCTAGATCTTCGGGCTTGGCCGGCCCGTCGAGCCGGAGAAGCCGCCCGGCGTAACGGTCCCGGTCGCCCGGCTCGAGGGTGAGCGTGCGGTTGCGAGGCGCGCGCGTTTTAACTTCGTCGGCCGACACGATAGGGTTATTATACAAAATAGAGGGGGATTTACAATAGGAGTTTCGACGGCCGTCGCTTATTCATTGGGAAAAGGGCGGAGCGCTGAAATAGAAAAAGGGCGGCTCGGGCCGTTTTATCCGTTAACCGGTTTTCCTTTATCCCGGGCGGGCTGTTTATTATAATCGATATTCGAAAGGCACGGTATCGCGTACTATCCGATATATCAACCGGCGGTTATATTATGGCAAATCATAGAAGAACTGGTTTCACGCTTCCGGTCGGGTACAATAGATTTCATAGAAAACAGCTCTTCAACTTCCAGCTAAACCGCTGGTACTCGCTCGGTTACGCCCGCTTCGACGATATGGTGCGAGCCGGTCAAGTGGTAAAGGACTTCGCGAGTTGGAAAACCGAGATGCTTCGGCTAGCCGAAGAAGCCGAATCTGAAGGTAGACTTGTGAACGCGGCGTTCTACTACCGCGCCGCCGAATTCTATATATTAAACGAAACCGAAGAAAAAAAGGAGCTGTACGATAAGTTTATTAGCTTATTCGACCGGGCTTTCGGCGACGACAACGTCGAGCGTTTCGTGGTACCCTATCGGGATGCGTATTTACCGGCGATGAAGGTACTTCCTGTTGGCGAAAAGAAGGGCGTAATCGTTATGCACGGCGGCTTCGATTCCTTCATCGAGGAGTTCTACTCCTGGATGGTTCATTTCGCCGACGCCGGCTACGAGGTTATCGCGTTCGAGGGCCCGGGGCAGGGCGCCGCCCGCGGGAAATACGGACTAGCTTTCGACTACAAGTGGGAGAAACCGGTCGCCGCCATCCTCGATTTCTTTACGTTGGACGACGTTACCCTTCTGGGAATATCTATGGGCGGGTGGTTGTGTTTACGGGCGGCGGCGTTCGAGTCGCGTATAACCAGGGTTATCGCTTCGGGTAACGCCCACGATTATATACAATGTATGCCCCCCCTACTCCGGGAGTTG
>CBDUXC010000131.1:0-6060 GCA_965371065.1 uncultured bacterium | reverse complement strand
ATGAACGCGCCCGGGCTTTCTATATCGTCTTGACGCTCCGTCGCTCCCTCGAGTACGACCGTCACCCGTGCGGGATCGGTTTTACCGGGTACTACTTTGCCGCCTTCCCGAACCTCGACCCGAACGTTCCTGTACGTCTCCGTCACGCCTTCTTCGACCTTTACGTTTACCTCTACCTCTTTCGCCCCGATAACAGTCAAACCCGGTAAAGGCGGCTCGACGGCTTCAGTCGCCTGGACCGACGTTTTAACCCCCGAAACTTCGACGGTTACCGTTACGTAATCCAACCCGTTAATCACCGGCTCCGGCCCGAAGAAGGTGGTCTTAGCCGGCAAAACGGTCGGGAAGCCAAGGTAGTACCCGGCCCTCGGGCGCCCGTCGAACTGAACGCGGACGGGCACCGACTTCGCGACCCGCTTCTGTATTTCAATCTCGAACTCGTCGGCGCCGAGGACCCTGTCCACTTCCACGTCCCGGGGGCCCCTGTAAATAATATCGTGTTCGGATATCGTATAAACGTGCTTACCCGGGCCGTAGTTGTCCAGCCGCAAGCTAACGGTAAAATCCTCGTCCTTAACCCTTACTATTTCAATACCTTTGCCGCGTACCCTTATCGCGACGGTCTCGGGGACGTCGCCGGACACGACCATTCCGCCGCGGACGCCCCCCAGATCGACGGCCGCTTCAACGTCCCGGTACGTCGTCCGGCCGGTCAGAAGCCCTGCCCATATCAAGAACGCTATTAGAAGCGCCAGCAGCTTGTACCCGAGCCCGGCGAAAAACCGCCGCAGGAACCCGAATGCCCTCATCTCGAAACGTGCAACCATTTTCGGCCGGTCCTAAACCCGCCCCTTCATCCTGTTCAACACTTCGGCCTTCAACACCGACAGGTCCGGGTAAAACGTAAGTTCTCCTTCCTCGGCGAGCGAGACCGTACCATCATCCTCCGAAACGCATAACGCCAGCGCGTCCGACACTTCACTGATACCGAGCGCCGCCCGGTGCCGCGCGCCCAACGATTTCGCGACGGCCGGGTTATCGGTAAGCGGCAGCATCACGGCCGCCGCCGTGATTATATTACCCTCGATAATCACCGCGCCGTCGTGGAGGGGCGACTTCTTCTCGAACACGGCCCAGAGTATCTCGGCGTTAACGTCGCTGTTCAGGCGTACGCCCCGCTCGCCGAAGTCGCCCAGCGGTACGTCCCGCTCGAAGACAATCAGCGCGCCCACCCGGTCCCGGGAGAACTCGGCCGCCGCCCGAATGACCGTATCGATTACACGCTCGCGGACGCCTATAAAGAACCGTATTAGCCGGTTCCGGCCCAGGTTGCTCAGCAGGCGCCGGACCTCGGGCTGGAAAATAATAAGCAACGCCAGCACCCAGACCGCCGCCACCCGGTCTACGAACCAGTTTATAGTCTCCAGCCGCGCCACCGCGGCGACGACCGCGAACGCGACGAGGACCAACACGCCGAAGAACATCGTCACGGCGCGGGTTCCCCGGACCTGGCTTACCAACCGATAGACGACGAACGCCAGTATCAGTATCTCGACGAAGTCCTGTATTCTGAAGTTGGGTAGGGCCATCTACTCCCTTATTCTATTATCGTTTCGCTCGCCGGTCAAACCGTTATTCGAAACTTACACTACTCTTTTCGTAGCGCCCGTCCCGCGAGACGACCGTATCGCGCCGGAACCGCGCGTCGTCCGGCTCCGGGTGGTCGGCGTTGTAATGAAGCCCCCGGCTTTCCTTCCGCGACATCGCCGAGCGAACGATGAGCCGTGCGACGCAAGCGATGTTTCTCAATTCCAGCATATCCGGGTAGAGCACCATCGCACGATACATATCCTCGACGTGACGGTCTATCAGCCTTAGCCGTTCCGTCGCCACCGCGAGCCGCATATCGCTCCGTACTATACCGACGTAATCGCGCATTATGCGCCTGATGATGTCCCAGTCGTGGGCCACCTCCACCGCGTCGTGAGGTCCGGCCTCGGGCGCGACCCACGGCTCGCCCGACCCCGGCGCCGGCACCGCCGCCACCTCGTCGGCGACGGCCGCCGCCGCCCGGTTCGCGAACACGACGGCTTCAAGTAGCGAGTTGGACGCCAACCGGTTCGCGCCGTGGAGCCCGGTGCAAGCCGTCTCCCCGACGGCGTACAGCCCCGGTACGCTCGCCCGCCCGTCCATATCGGTTTCGATGCCGCCGCAGCAGTAGTGAGCGGCGGGCGCAACGGGAACAGGCACGTCGGCCATGTCGTAACCGAACTCGAAGCACTTCTCATATATGTTCGGGAACCGCTCGACCAGCCGTTTCCGCTCTATCGTCGTGGCGTCGAGATAGACGTGGTCGGAGCCGGTCCGCTTCATCTCCATGTCGATCGCCCGGGCGACCGCGTCCCGGGGCGCAAGCTCCATATCCGGATGGATACCTTCCATAAACCGGTCGCCGTTCTTGTTGCGCAGGACCGCACCCTCACCCCGGACCGTCTCGCTTATCAAAAACGACCGTTCTCGCTGGGGCACCGGCCCGGGCCTGTATAAACAGGTCGGATGGAACTGGAAGAACTCCATGTTGGCGATGCGCGCGCCAGCCCGGTACGCCATCGCGATGCCGTCGCCGGTGGCCACGTCCGGGTTCGATGTGAGTAAGTATACGCGGCCCACACCGCCCGTCGCGACGACCGTAGCCTTCGCCGTGAACGGTTCTATCTCCCGGGTGCGCTCGTCCATCACGTACGCGCCGAGGCACCTACCGCCGTCGACTATTAAGTTGACGCCCGCCTGCTCTTCGAGGACCGAAAGACCCTCCCGCCGTTCCACGTCGTCAAGTAGGGCTTCTATTATCACCTGGCCGGTCATGTCAGCGGCGTGGAGCACCCGGCGCCGCGAGTGACCGCCCTCCATCCCCAGGTCATAGTCGCCGTTTGACTGCCGGCTGAACTTGACGCCGTAGTCGATTAGCTCGGCGACCCGGGCCGGCCCCTCTGCGATGACCGTCCGGACGACCTCCTCGTTGCAAAGCCCCTTGCCGGCCTCAAGAGTATCTCGTACGTGCAGGTCCAGGTCGTCGTCCGGGCCGACCACGGCGGCGATCCCGCCCTGGGCCAACCACGTAGCGCCCTCGTAGACCTTGCCCTTGGTGACTATAACGATTCGGACGCCGGGCGGCAGGTGTAAAGCGGAAAAGATCCCGGCCAGCCCGGAACCGAGTATCAGAACGTCGCACTCCACGGCCAAAGTTTAACCGATATAAGGGGGTTAGGCAAGGGGAAAGGGCGTATATCCCGACGTTTTAAGGGTAAGGTAACCGCCGGTCGGCGAACGGGTATCAAAAATCTCCATAAAAATATTATCGGCCAACGAGGCTTCGGCCTAGCGGAACTGTGCCTTGATTCTCCCGAGGCTCCCGGGTTCAACGGGCGCCAGGTCGGCTACACTGATTCGCGCGTACATAGTTACTTCGCCCGGGTACAGGTCCGGGAAACGGTCGTCCGAGTAATTTATTATATGGGCAGTTACGAAGAAGGAGGATTCGTAACAGCCGCCGACGGTAAAACGTGTAAAAGCGCCCGGCTCCAAAGTGATAAACGGTATCTCCGAGTCGGTGAACTCTTCGAGCGGCCAGTTATAATCGTCCAATTCGTCGAGCGGAATCTCGTAGTCGGGGAACACCCTGTAATAGGCTTTGCTCAAATCTATCGTATACTCCCCCGAGTTGATTATCGTTACAATCATTTCGTCCGTCGACGGGTTGTGGTGGAACGACGGCGTACTCGTAGGTATTACGTGCGCGCCCGGCGTCCAGTCCTGTTCGAGTATATAACCCTGCCCGAGGGCTTCGACGCCGAACCAGTAGTACGTGGTTTCGCTGTAAGGTAAACCGCCGTCGCGGAACTTATAGGTCGTTTTACCCGCTTCGTACGTCGGGTCGTCCCTCGTCCAGCCGGGCGGGACATACCGCCCGCTGTAGTAGTCCGTATAGTCGGTCCAATCGCCCTGGAGAACCACCTCGTAGTTATCCTGTGGGTCCGCATATAATTGGTAAACCTTTACGTTGAACGCCCAATCGGCCCACGCAAGCGGCGCGACGAACACGGAAACCGCCGCGGCGACGACCGCCGCTCTGTATATACTCTTAACCTTCATCTTTCTTGCCCTCCTTTTAGTATACGCCCCGTCTCGACCGGTCCGTAACACACAAACTCGTAAGCGCGGCGCAGGCCCGGAACCGATTACCGGGACGTCGCACTTGACAGTCGAAGTTTAACCGATATAGGGGGGTCAGGCAAGGCGAAAAGCGGGAGGGCGATTGGCCGAAGCCGGCACGTCGATACTACACTACTTTTTACTACTATTCCGAAATATCGAAAGAAAACCTGCTCTTGAAGTGGCGCAACCCCAGTTCTTCGCCGTATTCGACTTTGACGGAAGGGATTTTATCCCGCTTCTCATAGAGTATTCTAATCGCTTCCGCCAACGCGAACAGGTCCTGGTCCTCGTACGTCATCCGCGGGATGGCGCCCCGGATAGTGTTAACCCACGGATTGGGCGGGATGCACATACCGTTATTATTTTTACCGAACGTATACACGCCCAGTTCGCAAAGCCTATGACCCGCGATTAACAGCAACCCGGTAACAGCTATACCCCTGAAATCGCCGGGGTCGCGCTCGCTTTCGGATACGTCGAAGAACCGGTCCACGTCTATATAGACGGCGTGCCCGCCGGGCGGCTCTATTATGGGAATATTATAATCTATGAGCCTTTTCGCGAACCTTCCCGTTTGACCGATTCTGGCGTCGAGGTATTTTTGTACCGTTACCGTTCTCAGCCCTTCCGCGATACCCAATAAATCTCGGCCGGCCAAACCCCCGTAAGTCGGGTGCCCCTCAGTCAAAATCTGGTAATCGGTCAGTCGGTCCCTCAGTTCCGGGTAAACTTTATCGAAATTACCCCCCTCTTTAATGACGATACCGCCGCCTATGTTGACCAGCCCGTCCTTCTTAAAACTGATGTGGAACCCGTCGACGTACCCGAACATCTCGCGGACGATTTCGGCGATACTCCTGTCACGGTATCCGTCCTCCTTTTGCTGAACGAACCAGGCGTTTTCGGCGAACCTGCAGGCGTCAAAGAACAGCGGGATACCGCTATCTCGGGCCAGCCTGGCGACGTCTTTGATATTCTCCATCGATACGGGCTGGCCGCCGCCCTTATTGTTCGTAATCGTCAGGTAAATTATCGGTACCCGTTCTTTTTCGTGTTCCAACAGCGACTTTAACAGCCTGACGTTCATGTTCCCTTTGAACGGATAATCGCTCGTTTTATCGGAAGCTTCTTCGCACGGTATGTTCAACGCGACGATGTTCACGTCTTTATGCTCGATATTGGCCTCGGTCGTATCGAAATGGGAGTTGCTGGGGATTACGTAAAACGGCCTCCGGCCCTCTTCCCAGGCTTCGAACTCCGATTCCAGGACCTCCCTCAGTTCCGCTTCGATTCCGCCGGACAGCTCCCCGTACGGCCTCGGTTCGATGGCCCTCGAAATGGTATAAAAAAGCGCACTTTCGGCCGCGCGGCCCTGGTGGAAGAGGAAGACGTTTTCCCGGTCTTTATATTTATACTCGCGCTCGTAAAACTCGCCGAAGGTATCGAGTATTTGGTCTTTCAGCTCAAAGTACCCGGCGTTCGAGCCGTACGCCTCGTCGCCGAGAAGGAGCCGCGACCACTGTTCCATCGTCATGGTGGTAGTCCCGGAATCGGAGAGCAGGTCGCACCCCGGAATTTCGTCGGCGGGAAACCGGAACACGTTCAGGCCGGCCATACCAACCAGCGTATCGTACCGTCCTTTAAAGTCTTCCATCGAACACGTCCGCAGGCGGACGGACGCGTTCCTGTAGGGTCTCGGGCGGTAGTACACGTTGGAGGGAGGGCTTTTATCGAGAAGCTCCTCGAACTTCTTTACGAACTCGTCTTCTATGAAACGCCAAACCTTGTCGTCTTTACCCACGTCGATACGCTCCTATCGCCGGCACGCCGTTTCTAACACCGGTA
>CBDUXC010000130.1:0-6065 GCA_965371065.1 uncultured bacterium | reverse complement strand
TCCTTCAATCGGGCCGGTGTCACCGTAGGGGAGTTCTATGGTCGCCTTGACGCCGGGCTTTATATAGGAAAGCTCCGACTCGTAGATATCGGCGAGTACCCATACGGACGACGTGTTGGCGATGGCGAAGAGTTCGGTCCCCGGCTGGACGTACATCCCGGGTTCGGCCATCGTTTTCGTAACGTAGCCGGAGTAAGGGGAGTAGAGTTTTGTATACTCCAGGGGTTCGCCGGTCCGCTCGAGCCGTTGAATCTCCGAGTCGGAGATGTCCCATAGCTTAAGGCGCCGGCGCGCCGCGTCGAGGAGCCTTTCGCTCCCTTCCACAACACCCGAAAACGAACTATCCTTCAGCTCCCGGGCGCTGCGGAGCGCGAGCAGGTACTCCTCCTGGGTCGTATAAAGCTCCGGGCTGTATATGGATACCAACGGTTGGCCGGCGTAGACGGTATCGCCTTCGCCCGGGACATAACCTTCTTCGACCCAGCCCTTGAACCTGGTATGGACGCGGTAAACCCGGCTCTGGTCCAGTTCGACCATCCCTACGGTCCGTATGGTCTTGGTTACGTCTCGACTTTCTACTTTCGTCGTCTTTACCCCTATGAGCTGTTGCTTTGTGGGGGAGATCTTGATGGTGGTATAACCCTCTACGCCCCCTTCGGCGGCGCCGATTTCCTCGACCGGAACGAGGGTCATACCGCAGATCGGGCATTCGCCCGGCCGGTCCGAGATATAGGTCGGGTGCATAGGACAGGTGTACTTGGTTCCGGTCGGTGCGCCGTCGCCCGCCGAAAATGGGAAACCGCCGGTCGCGTGCTGGAGCCACAGCGCGCCCATAACGGTTATGACAACGGTCAGGGACACCGATAGGACTGCGAAAAATTTTGCTTGCTTGTTCATTTACATCTCCCCCACGCTCGTTCATCGGTCGCGTTCAACTTTTAAGTACCTTCGGGCGATTCACCCTTCGGTACCATCTCGCATCCGGGCCCGCACTTGGGACAATCGCCCGGTTTGTCCGATGTTACGTTCGAGTCGTGCGGGCAGGTGTACACGACGCCCTCGACGGTACCTTCCTTCATAACCAGGTCCATCCCGCATTCCGGGCATTCGCCGGGTTTATCCGAAGTTACGTCCGGGTGCATCGGGCAAGTGTACATAACCGCTTCGGTACTTCCTTCCCGCACGACCAGGTCCATACCGCACTTCGGGCATTCGCCCGGCTCGTCGGACGTTACTTCCGGATGCATCGGGCAGGTGTAGACGGCCCCTTCGAGAGCGGGTTTCTCTTCTGCAACCGTCGTTTCGGTTTCGCCGGCCGGTTCTTCGACCGCTTCCTCGGTCGCGCCGCACCCTACGGCGAACCCTAACGAAAACAAAAGTCCTGTAGCTACGGTTGCGGTAAACAAAACCGCCGTTATTTTCTTCGACATTGCGCCTCCTTAAAAGGTTAATGGTTAAACGGTTATACGGTTAAAATAGCTCGGTACCTACGGTCGCCTCCAGCGCGGCCGCTTTTTTGCAGTAATTAACCCGTACCTGATAGTACATTTTTTCGCTGTTCAACAACATCATCTCGCTGTTGAGGAGCGTTAGGAAGTCTACTTTCCCGGCCCGGTATCCGGCCAGGGCTGCGACGAGAGACTGTTCGGCCTGGGGGAGTATCGCTTCTTCGTAAAGCTCGATTTTCAGGCGATATTCCTCCGATTGCAGGTAGAGGTCCTGAACGTCCAGCAGGACGTTGTACTTCGTGTCGTCCAGCTTGGCCCGGCTCATCTCCAGGCTTGCCGAGGCCGCGTCGAGGTTATGGCTTTGCTTGAAAGGCGAGAACACCGGAAGCCCGAACCCCAGCGAAAAGGTCCAGAAGTCTTCGCCGGCGACCGGGTCCATCGGCACCACTTCACGGATGCGGTAACCGACGCCCAGCGTTATATCCGGGACGAACTCGAGTTTGTTTAAGGACCGGGACGCTTTGGCCCTCGCCATCAGGTATTCGTCGCCGCGGACGGCCGGGTTATTGGCGAGAGCGATATTCTGCAGTCCCTCGAGCCCGTAGTTCAACTCCGGCAGGTCTAATCCGTTGACCGGTGGGAGTTCCGTCGTCGGGGGGCGCCCGAGGAGAACGTTAATACGGCCGGCGGATACTTCCCGCCGCTGACCGAGGGTTATCAACTCTTCCGTTTTAAGGGATATCTCGACCTGTCCGCGAAGTACGTCGTGGATCGGGCCCTCACCCGTAGCGTAACGCACTTCCGCGACCCGCGTGTAATCTCCAAGGTAGGTCTGATGGATTTCTTCGATTTCTATAAACCGCTCGAGGAGATACAGGTCGTAATACGCGTCCCTGGACCGTTTGACAAGCATGTTGCGGTTATTAAAATAGCCTTGTTCCGTTGAATCGGCTTCTGCGTCGGCGGCTTTGCGTCGGTAGTGGTTCTTCCCGGGGAACGGGACTTTCTGCATCAGGTTCAACTGGACGCCGGACATCGGCGTTCGGTCGAGTGAAAAGTCCTCGGCGGGGAGGTTGGATACGGCGACGGAAAAGTTCGGGTCCGGCCAGAATCCGGCGGCCCCCGCTTTCGCCCGGGCCGCGTCGGCCTTCATCTCGGCCGCTTTCAATTCGCGGTTCCCGGCCAGGACGGCGTCTACGAGTTCTTCCAGCTCGAGAGATTCCCCGAAGCCGGACGTTTCGGCGGCGGTGGCCGGACCGGTTTCATCCCCGGTGTCCGGCGCCCCGCTCGCCGCCCACGCCGTAATTAAAGCCGTCGCGATAAATATAACCGTCTTGCTCATTTTTTTGAATAGAAAACGTCGGTTAACGGAGGAACTTGTTCAACGAACCGACGAGTTCCTCCGTCAGTTCTTCACCGCGGCCCTCGGCCATAGCCGACTTTACGCAGCTGTTCATATGCCGTTGGATGATGAGCAGTGCGACCTTCTCGAGGGCGCGCCGCGCGGCAGTTATCTGTTCGACGACGTCGATGCAATACCGTCCGTCGTCCAGCATCTTGGAGACGCCGCGGACCTGGCCTTCTATTTTCGCCAGCCGGCTCAATAGTTTTTCGTTTGGGATGTCTTCCTTCATAACGTTCCTGTCCTTTGTAGCTTCTCGTTTTTTTATAAAGCTGCGGTAAAATACCCTGTACTTGTATAGTGTATAACATACTCGCGCGGACGTGTCAAGGAAAAAACGAACGCTAAGGCGAAAAAATTTGTAATAACCCTTCGACCGTGCTATAGTCCCGCCGAATTTCAAGGAGGTATGATGAAATTAATCAGGACCGTCGTTTTCGTGTCAGCGTTACTCGCGTCTACGTGTCCGGCCGCCGACACGGCGCCAGCCGATATGACGCCCGAGGAGCTGGCCGCGGCGATACAGGAAACCGTCGAACGCGAACGGTACGAGGAGCTTATCGCCGTCGCCTGGGAGAAGTATCCGTATCATCCCGCGTTGGCTTCTTATACGTTCCGTGACGCTTCCTTCGCTGGCGACCTGGAGCGGGCCCTGGAGGTAATCGAAGAGGTACGTAAAGTGGAGCCCGACAACGCCGAGTGGATTTCGAACAGGGCGGTTCTCCTTTTCGACCTGGAACGTTACGTCGAAGCGGAAGAGGCTTTCCTCGAGGTAATTAGTACGTCCGCCTGGGACCCGGTTATGTACATTAGCCTGGGGTTCATCGAGTTGACTAAAGGTGAGCCGGACCTTGAAAAAGCGAAGGAGTACTACGAGAAAGGGCTCGCGCAGGTTCCGCCCGGGGAAGAGTGGGGGCTGCTAGACGCTTTCTACGATCTCGCGTCTATATACGCGCGGCTGGGCGAACTCGACGCGGCCTTCGAGAACCTTGAACGCGTTTTCGCTATTGACGCCGGGCGTTTCGAAGTGCTGGTTGACGACCCGAATATGGAAAACGTCCGGAGCGACGCCGGTTACGCGGATTTAGCGGCCACTGCCGAGGAAGCCTACGCTACTTACATAGCCACGTACGCCACGGTACTCCCCGGCGAACCGGCCCCCGAGTTCGTGCTCTTCGACACCGACGGCGACACGGTAACGCTCTCCGATTACGCCGGCGAGGTCGTGCTGGTTAATATCTGGGCGACGTGGTGCCCGCCGTGCCGCGCCGAGATACCCGACATCGCTGAGCTGTACGACGAATACAAAGATAAGGGGCTCGCGGTCCTCGGTATATCCGTAGACGAGATAGGCGAAGAATTCACAGTCGACGATCTGGCGGCGACATCGGCCGAGTTGGGCGTCAACTACCCGGTCCTTCTCGGCAACGAGAGCGTGGCCGACGCTTATATCTCCAAGGCCGGCGGCATCCCCGAGACCTATATCGTCGGGGCCGACGGCATCGTAAAAGACTTCATCTACGGGATGACCGACAGGGAGACCCTCGAGCGTAAAATCTTGAAGTACCTTCCCGAGTAGCGCCGCCGATAAGATATCGATATGGATTTAGGCTGGGCTTCGGTCGTCTTCCTCCACGTTCTGTTCTTCGGCGGCGCGTTTCTCTTCGCCGCCGTCGGGATGGGCGGCGCAAGCATCTACATCCCGTTGATGTACATCTTCGGCTATGACCTCGATACTATCCCGACGACCTGCCTGCTTCTAAACCTCGTCGTAGCAGCGATAAGCTTTTTCAACTTCCGCCGTTATTTCGTCGGACGGTACTTCTGGCCGTTCGCCGTGGCATCGGTCCCCGCCGCGTACCTCGGCGGGCTGTCGAACGTAGCGGAAACGCTTTTCGTCGTCACAATTATTCTCGTCCTATCGATAACGGCTTGGCGGCTTTTCGCCGCGCCCGGCGTCGAGAAACCGGGCAGGCGTTTGACCGCCGCGCAGGCAACGGCCGTCGGTGTCCCCTCGGGCGGCGCGATGGGCTTCGTCTCCGGTATAATCGGGATCGGCGGCGGTATTTTTCTGTCGCCCCTACTCCTGATGGCGAAGCTGGTGACGCCGCGGAACGCCGCGGCCGTGGCGGCGGCCTTTATCGTGGTCAACTCTGCCAGCGCCCTGGTAGCTCATCTTGTAGTGGGTGACCCTCTCAGCCGGGCGACGCCGACGCTCCTTGCGGTGACCGTCGTAGGCGGGCAATTCGGCGGGCGCCTGGGCGCCCGGCGCCTGCCGCCCGGCGTTATGCAGAAAGTACTCGCCGCCGTAGTAATACTCGTCGCGGCCAAGATGGTGGCGTCGTTGGTGGGGTGGTTTTAAGCGATTTCGGTAAATGTGAAAGGCGGGTTTTATACTATTTAGGTTTAGCGGGTCACCGCGGCCAACCGGGCTTTCTCGGCTTTAATGATTTCGTGCGCGAGGTTTAAATAAGCTTGAGCCCCTTTGGAATTCCCGTTGTATAGAATCGCCGGCACGCCGTAAGCAGGTGCTTCGGCAAGGACTATATTCCGGGGTATTACCGTGTCGAATACGCGGTTCGGGAACCTTTCCTCCAACTCCGTCCGTACTCTTCGGGCGAGGCGGGTTCTAGGATTATACATAGTGAATAAGAAACCCTCAATATCTATCGAGGGGTTTATACCCATTCGGATGGTCCTTATTAATTTCATAAACGCGTCAAAGGCATTTAACGAATAGAACTCTCCCTGGACGGGTATCAAGACCGAATCGGCGGCCGCCAGAGCGGCAACTGTTAGATGGCTGAGCGTAGGCGGGCAATCCAACAGGACGAAATCGTACACGTCGTCGGTCTCTTCGAGCGACCTCGCAAGAACGGTTCTGTTTTTCGAAGACTGTATAAGTTTTTCTTCGGCGGTATTAGACCATATATTGCAGGGGACTATGTCGAGCATCGGTATTGAAGCGTTGGTCAATACCTCGCGTATGGGAGCCCGGTGCGTGAAAAGTTCGTAAACGCCCCGGCGAGCGTAGTCGGTCGTGATTCCGTAAGCGACGCTCGCGCAACCCTGGGGGTCCAAATCGATTAATAAAGTGGGTCTTTCGGCCAGGGCGAAGGAAGCGGATAAATTGACGGCCGTCGTCGTTTTACCGACCCCGCCCTTTTGACTGGCGACAGCAATTACCTTTGACATTCGTGTAATTAGAAAGTTCC